>CAYRUW010000255.1:0-2451 GCA_964427465.1 uncultured Diaminobutyricimonas sp. | reverse complement strand
GCCGCTCGCGGTTGATCGCCCGGAGCACGAGGATCGCGACGGCGAGCGCGAGCAGGGACACGTATGCGGGTTGCACCCTGCCATTGTCGCCGGTCGCCGGGCTGTCCGGCGCGAGAGCTCGGCACACGCGCTTGCGCTCGGTGCCCGGTCGGGAGCCCGACAGCCGCTGTTCGGTGCCTCCTTGCGAGGTGGCCGCGGTCGCAGCACGGCAGGATGGAGGAATGGAGCAGGCAGCGCGAACACATCCGAAGCTCGAAGAGCTGATCGCGGTGATGGCCAGGCTGCGGGCGCCAGGAGGATGCCCGTGGGATCGCGAGCAGACCCACGAGTCGCTCGTGCAGTACCTGGTGGAAGAGACCTCCGAACTGGTCGAGGCGATCGAGAACGGTTCCCGCGAAGAGCTCATCGAGGAACTCGGCGACGTGCTCTACCAAGTGCTCTTCCACGCCGACATCGCGGCGCACGATCCGAGCGAAGGCTTCACGATCGAAGACGTGGCCGAGCACATGACGACGAAAATGATCGGCCGGCACCCGCATGTCTTCGGCGACGCCGAAGCGCACACTGCCGAAGATGTGATGGCGCGCTGGGAGGAGCACAAGCGCGCCGAGAAGCCGGCCCGCACGAGCGTGCTCGACGGCATCCCGCAAGCGATGCCCGCGCTCGCGCTCGCCGACAAGCTCATCGGCCGCGCCGAGCGGGTGGGTGTCGCCGTCGCCCAGGGCGATGCCCCCGAGACCGAGTCGGAACTCGGCCGGCAACTGCTCGGGCTCGTCGCGTCGGCGCGCGCGAAAGGCCTCGACTCGGAGCGGGCCCTGCGCCGCGCCCTCCGCGCACTACAGGACGAAGTGCGCCAAACGGAGGCGTAATTGGAGGTCTTGCACAGGTTTCCGCGCGGATGTCGGCGGTTCCCGCGACCGTCGAGTCATGACCGAATGGACGACCGATGCGCTGGCGACGGTGGTCGCTGCGTGCATAGCCGCCGGCTCGGCAACAGCAGCGGCAGTCGTGTCGGGTATCAACGCTTCCCGCATCCGTAGGTTCGCAAGACGTGAACAATGGTGGGCACGCTTCTCGTGGGCAATGGAGCGCGCCATCAGTGCCGAGCAGCGCGAGAACGAACTCGGACTCTCTGTGCTCAACGCTTTGATAGAGGTACCCTGGGTGACGAGCGAGGACAGCAGGATGGCAGTTGTCATCGTGGACTCGCTATCCAGTGGGAAGGCTGGTGACCAATGAGCGAGTACTCGCCTAAGGCACAGCAACTCATGCGCGAGATTCGCCACAAGGCGCTTCGAAACCTCGAGCGTAGTGGCGAGTACACCGTCGACCTGGAACAGGGTACGTACAAGCGCAAAAGTGGCGACGAAGTAAAACGGCGCAAGCCCGATCGCACATTGGACAAATCGGCGTAGCAAGGACTTTCGGCGGAGAGCCGCGGATCGCCTGATTCACATCCACTGGCTGCCGATGGAAGAATCGACGCGTGGCCTCACCTGTGAACCCGCCGCGCGGTATGCGCGACTTCCTGCCCGCCGAGAAGGCGCACCGCGAACGGGTGCTCGAGGTGATCCGGACCGTGTACCGCGAGCACGGCTTCGATGAGATCGAAACGCCGGTCATGGAAGACAGTGAGCGATTGCACGCCGGGCTCGGCGGCGACAACGAGAAACTCGCCTTCGGAGTGCTCAAGCGAGGCCTGACCCGCGAGGCCCTTCTCGCCGCGAACGGGCCGCTCGAACTCGTGGATCTCGGGCTGCGGTTCGACCTGACCGTGCCGCTCGCGCGCTTCTACGCGAGCCACCGGGCGGCTCTGCCGAGCGTGTTCCGGGCCATCCAGATCGCTCCCGTGTGGCGGGCCGAACGACCGCAGCGCGGGCGCTACCGGCAATTCGTGCAATGCGACATCGACATCATCGGCGAGGCCGGTCCGCTCGCCGAACTCGAACTGATCGAGGCGACCGCGGATGCGTTGCGACGACTGCGGCTGGGCGAGTGCGTGATCCGGATCAACGACCGGCGCATCCTGGGCTCGCTCACAGCGCACTGGGGCATCGCTGCCGAGGGCTTCGAGAGCGCTCTGATCACGCTCGACAAGCTCGACAAGATCGGCGTCGACGGCGTGGTCAGCGAACTGCGTGACAAGGGACTCGGCGACCCGAGTGCGGTGGCCCGGAGTCTCAACGAGTTCACCACGATCGGTGACGGCTGGTCGCTGCTCGACTCGCCCCCGGCATGGCTCGACGAGCGCGTGTACCGCGAACTGCTCGACTTGCGCGCCGGCGCGCCGGGGGTGCGGATGCGGTTCTCACCCGACCTCGTGCGCGGCATGGGCTACTACACCGGCACGATCTTCGAGATCGAGCACGCTGAGCTGCCGTACTCGCTCGGCGGCGGTGGCCGCTACGACGGGATGATCGGCCGCTTCCTCGGCGTCGACGTGCCCGCGGT
>CAYRUW010000254.1:0-2492 GCA_964427465.1 uncultured Diaminobutyricimonas sp. | reverse complement strand
ACGAAGAACGTGAACTCGTTCCGCAGCGTCGAGCGAGCGGTGCGCTACGAGATCCAGCGCCAGGCGACGATCCTCAGTCGGGGCGGCACGATCGTCCAGGAGACCCGCCACTGGCATGAGGACACGGGCGAGACTTCGCCCGGCCGGCCCAAGAGCGACGCGGACGATTACCGCTACTTCCCAGAGCCCGACCTGCTTCCGGTTGTGCCGTCGCCGGCGCTCATCGCGGAGTTGCAGGCCGCGCTGCCTGAAGCGCCCGCGGCGATGCGCCGCCGGCTGAAAGGCGAGTGGGGCTTCAGCGACGAGGAGTTCCGCGACGTCGTGAACGCGAACCTCGTCATCGAACTCATCGACACGGTCAAGCTCGGCGCGGCACCGCAGCAGGCCCGCAAGTGGTGGCTCGGCGAGATCTCGCGTATCGCGAATGCGGATGAGGTTGAGCCGTCTGCGCTCGTCTCACCGCAGCATGTTGCCGAGCTGATCGCGCTCGTCGACAAGGGCGAGCTCACCGACCGTCTCGCCCGCCAGGTGCTCGAAGGCGTGATCGCGGGGGAGGGCAACCCGGCGGAGGTCGTCGAAAAGCGCGGACTGAAGGTCGTTTCAGACGACTCGGCCTTGATCGCCGCGATCGACGAGGCCCTGGCTGCCCAGCCCGACGTGCTCGACAAAATCCGCGACGGCAAGGTGCAAGCCGCCGGCGCGATCATCGGCGCGGTCATGAAGGCCATGAAGGGCCAAGCGGACGCCGCGCGCGTGCGCGAGTTGATCCTCGAACGGGCGCAATGATGCGCGCACTCGCAACGAACGGATGAACAACGACTCTTGCGGCGCGGGGGCCATCCAGACGTGGAAGAGCTTCGCGCACGGCCTTAGGGCGGCGTGATGGTTCAGGCTGCACACACTAGGCCGGTACGGGCGGGCGCCGTGGCCGGAATCGGGTTGGCGGCAGCGGTGTGCGGGGGGTGCCCCTATGCCCTTTGTCAAGCGGCGAGGGCGTTCCGCTCGGCGCGGGGTTGGTAGACGGTGCCGTCGCGGAGCATCGCGAAGAGGACATCGGAGCGGCGTCTGGCGAGAGCTATCAGCGCCTGGTTGTGTCGCTTGCCTTGGGCGATCTTGCGGTCGTAGTAGGCGCGCGACTCTGGATCACGGAGCGCGGCGAACGCGGAGAGGAACATGGTCCGCTTGAGGACTTTGTTCCCGCGTCGGGATGGGTGCTCGCCGCGGATCGAGCTGCCGGATCGTTTCGTGACGGGTGCGAGGCCGGCGTATGCGGCGAGGTGCCCGGCGGTCGGGAACTCTTTCGTGGCGACCTCGGTGAGGAGCCGGGCTGCGGTCCTGACGCCGACTCCGGGCATGCTCGTCAGGACCGGGTGAAGAGGGTGCTGTTCGACTAACTTTTCGACTTCGGCGGCGATCTCGTCGCGTTGCCGACGCAGTCCCGCGAGTTGTTCGGCGAGACGTGGGAGCACGAGCGCCGCGGCGTTGGTGCCGGTGACGACGACGGTCTGCTCTCGCAGCGCGGCGGTGATCTCCGCCGCCCAGGCGCGGCCCTTGCGGGGCGCATGCTTGAGCAGCGAGTTCCCGAGCCGCTTCTCGCCCGCCGATCGCATCGCTGCCGGTGAGGGATAGTGCTGGAGCAGGTCGAGGATCGCCGGATGGTCGAGCCTGGGGCCGATCACGCGTTCCAGCGCGGGGTGGATCTGAGTGAGCAACCCTCTGATCCGGTTGGAGGCCTGGACGATCTGCCCGGCGAGGTCGTCGTCGAACCCGCAGAGCATCGTCAGCTCCGCGATCTGTTCGTCCGCGACCTGGATCGACCGGAGCGTGTGCGGCATTGTCCGCGCCGTCTCCGCGATGATCGCCGCATCCCTGGCATCGGTCTTTGCTTCGCCCGGGTGCAGATCAGCGATTCGCCGCATCGCCAGTCCCGGAAGGTATCCGACCAGAGCACCTTCGGCGCGCGCGACAGCGAGCGGGAGTGCGCCGATCGTCGCGGGCTGATCCACGACCAGTAGCGTCGGGCCGCGCCCGATCAGCTCGGAGATCAGCTGCCTCAACCGGGCCTCGTCGTTCGGGAGCGCACGATCGAAGATCCGCTTCCCGGCCCGGTCGAGCGCGACAGCGTGATGCTCGCCCTTGCCGACATCGAGCCCGATGAACACCTCGATCTCGTCATGCCTGTCGATGCTGGTAACCACCTCGTCCTCCGATCTTCCATTCGGTCGACGGCGCTGCGACGGTGCGTCTCGGCATCCACGTTACGAACGACCTCGGGTGCACCCGAGGTCCAGCCCCTATCAGCGATCACACACCGCCAACCGGACCCGGTGACAACACCCCCCGGATCATCGAACGACAGGGGGCAGCAATCATGCCGAGCCCGGCAGGCCACCACCGCCCAGCATGCTCACCGTGCGGCCACGAAGAAAGTAACGGGGGGCACGGCGGTCTCAAGGCGCGACGCGGCCGTTCTTGTTGAACGCGTCGTGCGT
>CAYRUW010000253.1:0-2515 GCA_964427465.1 uncultured Diaminobutyricimonas sp. | reverse complement strand
CGGCCAGACCCTGGCGACCGAAGCGGAATCCCTCTACCTCGAAGCCAACCAGCAATACATCCAAGACGTGCAGCTGTGGAACCGGATGACCGAGCTCAACATCGAGGCGACCAACGATCCCGACCCGCAGCGGGCGGCAGCGGCGGCCACCAAATTCGACACTCTGCTGTTCACGTCGGTCTCCGACACGCTCAACGCGGCGATCGTGTGGTCGAACGAACAGAACCAGGCAGACCTCGACTCGTTCACGAGCCCGTTCGAGTCTGAGGACTATCAGAACGCGCTCTACTCGGGCTGGTCGGAGAAGAACGAGCTCGCGGATGCGGCAATTGCCGCTGGCGATATCGCCAACCAGCACAGCGACCGGCTCACCCTCAACACCGTGCTCATGTCCGTATCGCTATTCCTGCTCGGCGTCGCGGCCGTCGTGCGGCGGTTGCGCGTTCAGGTCGTGCTCATAGTCGTAGCGACCGGCATCTTCGCAACCGCTCTCGCACTCACCGCAACCGTGCCGTTCACGGGATTGTGAACCAGTCCGCGACAGCGGATGCTCAAGGCGAAGTGCGCAACGGCATGGAGGCCTTCGCCCGGTCTTGTTCCGGGATCCGGGCCTCCTCATGCGGCGCGCGCCCATCGAGCCAGCGTCGCAGCACGCCGGCAGGCACCTCGTCGACGGTGAGCGCGAAGCAGAAGTGGTCACGCCAGTCGCCATTGATGTGAATGAACCTCCGTCGCAGCCCCTCGTACCGGAACCCGAGCTTCTCGACCACGCGAAGCGACTTCTCGTTCTCGGGCCTGATGCAGATCTCCATGCGGTGCAGCCCGAGCGTGAAGAAGCAATGGTCGGTGGCGAGCGCGACCGACGTCGGCGTGAGCCCGTGTCCGGCGAAACGTTCCGCTACCCAATAGCCGATCGTCGCCGACGAGAGCGAGCCGTACACGATCGACGACACGTTCAATTGCCCCGCGAACTCGCCGCGGTACTCGATCACGAACGGCAGACAGCTGCCGTCGCGCGAACCGGCAAGAAGCGAACGGATGCTGTTGCGCGCGTCGAACCCGGCGCTACCGGCCGGGTTGGTCGCCTCCCACGGACGCAGCCACACCCGGTTCGCGAGCAGTTCTCGCTCGAGCACCCGCCAGTCACGCAATCGGATTGGCCTGATCGCGATATCGCCCTCGGCGAGTGACGGGATGACAGGCATCGGCGGAGACGGTCAGTCGAGTCCGGCCGCGAAGTCGCGCAACCACGGGATAAGTCCTGGACCGAGGTCGTCGCGGTCGACCGCGAGCTGCACGATCGCCTTGATGTAGTCGAGCCGGTCGCCGGTGTCGTAGCGCCGGCCGCGGAACACGATGCCATGCACGCCGCCAACGGATTCGTCGTGCGCCATCTCCTGGAGCGCGTCGGTGAGCTGGATCTCGCCGGCCTTGCCGGGAGGCGTCTTCTCCAGAACGGCGAACACCTCCGGTCGCAGCACGTACCGGCCGATGATCGCGAGGCTCGACGGTGCGTCCTCCGGCGAGGGCTTCTCGACCAGGCCCCGCACCCGCACGACGTCGTCGTCGTCGGTCGGCTCGACCGTGGCGATGCCGTACATCGACGTCTGCGCACGGTCCACCTCGAGCAGTGCGACCACCGAAGTGTTCTTCTCGGCCGCGACCTCGATCATCCGTTTGAGCAGCGGATCGCGTGGGTCGATGATGTCGTCGCCGAGCAGCACAGCGAACGGCTCGTTGTTCACGTGCATGCGTGCACGCAATACGGCGTGGCCAAGGCCCAGCGGATCGCCCTGCCGGACGAAGTGCATGTCCGCGAGCTCGCTCGACTTGTTCACGCGCTTGAGCCGATCCTGGTCGCCTTTTTGCAGCAGGATGTTCTCGAGCTCGGCCACCCGGTCGAAATGGTCGGCGATGGAGTTCTTGTTGCGCCCCGTGATCACGAGCACATCGCGCAAGTCGGCTGCAACGGCCTCTTCCACGACGTATTGAATGGCAGGCTTGTCCACCACCGGAAGCATCTCTTTAGGCATCGCCTTCGTCGCGGGAAGAAAGCGGGTGCCCAAACCAGCGGCGGGTATGACGGCCTTCGTGATCGGGGAACTCATATCGCAAGGGTACCTGTCAGCGCTGTCGATTCCAGGGTGGGCCCAGGGCGCCGCTGCCACGTCACCTGGGCGTTCGATGTGCGTTCGCACGTCCTAGGCTGGCTGCATGTCCACGGCGGCGAACTCGAAGCGGGCATTGCGTGCTGAGTTGCGCACGCGACGGCGGAACATGACCTCCACCGAGCGCGAGGACTCCACGACCGGCCTCACCCGGCACCTGGCGGCCCTCGTCGAATCGCTGGATGCGCGCTCGGTCGCAACCTACCTCGCGCGAGACGAAGAGCCCGAGACAAGACCGTTCCTCGAGTGGGCATCGGAGCACGGAATCCGGGTGCTGCTGCCCATCTCGCGCGCCGACGGGCTGCTCGACTGGGCCGCATACGATGGCGGCGAAGAGCAGATCGACG
>CAYRUW010000252.1:0-2517 GCA_964427465.1 uncultured Diaminobutyricimonas sp. | reverse complement strand
CGTCGTCCTTGAACGCACGGATGACCTCGTCGCGCCGTTCGATGACCGGGTATTCGGTGCGCGGGCGCTGGGGCACTTCGCGCGTCAGCGGCCGACCATCCGCGATCCACTTGTCGCGGCCACCGTCGAGCAGGCGAACGTCTTCGTGGCCGAACAGGGTGAACACCCAGAGCGCGTAGGCGGCCCACCAGTTGCTCTTGTCGCCGTAAACGACGATCGTCTGATCGCGGCGGATCCCTCGAGAGGACATGAGCTCGGCGAACGCCGCCCCGTCCAGATAGTCCCGCTGAACCGGGTCGTTCAAGTCGGTGTGCCAGTCGATCTTGACCGCACCCGGGATGTGTCCGGTCTCGTAGAGCAGCACATCCTCGTCGGATTCGACGACCACGAGTTCGGGGTCGTCGAGGTGCCGTTCGAGCCATTCGCCGCTGACCAGCCGCTCGGGGTGTGCGTACTGGGCGAAACGGGGCGACTGGTCGAGTTCGGCGGCCACGGCTACCTCTCCGGGATCTGAATGGGGACGGTGCAGGCCGGAACTCCTCGCCCGGTCGCCGCAGTAGGCTAGTCGGGGCGATCGAATCCTCGTCGCGATCTGGCGACATCGACCTTCGTCCCCATCGTACGACCCCCCATTCCAAGAGGTCTCATTTATGACGCCTGACCAGCCGGTCTCCCCACCGCGTCTGTCGGATCGTTCGCCGTCGGTCTCGGCCACCGAGATCGCCGGACATCTCGTGCCGCCGCGGCAGTTCGAGACGGCGACGCTCGAGAGCTACCGCCCGGACCCCGAATACCCTTCGCAAGCGGATGCCGTGGCCGCGGTGCTCGAGTTCGCCGCCGGCTGGATCACCACTGGCGGGGGCTTCTTGCGGCGGCGAAAAGCGGCGCCGGCAAAACCGGGCCTCTATCTGGACGGTGGTTTCGGCGTAGGCAAGACTCACTTGCTGGCGGCACTGTGGCACCTTGCGCCGGGACGGAAGTACTTCGGCACCTTCATCGAATACACGGCGCTGGTCGGTGCGCTCGGCTACAGGCAGGCCGTGCAGTCCCTGCGTGGAGCGACCCTAGTGGCGATCGACGAGTTCGAACTCGACGATCCGGGCGACACGATGATGATGACGAGACTGCTGGGCGAGTTGGTCGAATCCGGTTCGCGGATCGCCGCGACTTCGAACACTCCGCCGAATGCGCTCGGCGAAGGCCGTTTCGCGGCCTCGGACTTCTTGCGCGAGATCCACGGGTTGGCCGACCGGTTCCGCACCGTTCGCATCGACGGCCTCGACTACCGGCGGCGCGATGTCGAAGGCCATGCGGTCGCGGCTACGGACGAGCAAGCCGTGCGCACGGCATCCGCCACTGCCGACGCCACGCTCGACCAATTCGACGAACTCGTTCAGCACTTGCGCACGGTGCATCCGTCCCGGTACGTGAAACTCATCGACGGCGTCGAGCTCGTGGCGCTGCGCGAGGTGCACCGATTCCGGGATCAGGCCGACGCGCTGCGCTTCGTGGCGTTCGTCGACCGGTTGTACGACGCGCAGGTTCCGGTGGTCGCGAGCGGGCTGGGGCTGGATGAGGTGTTCCCGCCGGAAATGCTTGCCGGCGGCTATCGCAAGAAGTATCTGCGCGCCATCTCACGCCTGATCGCGTTGACTGCCGACGGTGCGGCGCACGTAATGCCTGGAGCGCAAGATCGCGACCACGCTGCCGAACACCGCTGATATCAGCGACCCGAGCAATACGCCGAGGGTGCCCTCGACCGCGAGTTCGGGCTGACCTGCGTGCGAGAGCTCATTCATAAGCAGCGACACCGTGAAGCCGACGCCGCCGATGCTCGCCACCACGAGCGTGTCTCCGAGCGGTATCGGCTGTCTCGACCGCCTCGGCGATAGGTTCGTCGCCAGGAGCGTGCCCGCGGTGATGCCGATGAGCTTGCCCACCGGCAACGCGATGACGATCGCCCAGAAGACCGGGCTCAGTTCGGCCGGCCCGACTTGAGGGATGCGCACGAGGGAGGCGACGAACGCGAACACCGGCAGCACGAGCCCGTTCGACCACGGGTCGATTGCTTGTTTGGTGTGTCCGGCTCGCTTGCTCGACATGAAGAGGCCCAGTGCCACCCCAGCGATCGTCGCATGCACCCCGGAGAGGAAGACGAGCGTCCACGCTGCGAGCCCTAGCGGCAACAGCATGAGAATGAGCACCGGCGTCCGGGCGCGCGCCCGCCGGCTGATCAGCCCAAACAAGAGCACCACGGGCACTGCGAGCAATAACGGCACGAGTCGCAGATCTGTTGTGTAGAACACGGCGATGATCGCTATCGCAATGAGATCGTCGATGACCGCGAGCGCCAGCAGCAGAGCCCGGACGCGGCCCGGCAATGCCCGGCCGACGAGCGCGAGCACGCCGAGTGCGAAAGCGATGTCGGTCGCGGTCGGAATCGGCCAGCCGTCTTGGAGCTGTGGGTCGCGCACCACGAACAAGAAAATGAGTGCGGGCACGACCACCCCGCCGACC
>CAYRUW010000251.1:0-2538 GCA_964427465.1 uncultured Diaminobutyricimonas sp. | reverse complement strand
CGCCTCGCGGTAGGGGTCGTCGGCGTCGGCCTCGAAGGCCGGAGCGAAGCGCGTCGTGCGGGCACGGCCGATCGCACGCGATCCGGGCACGAGCGGCGCGAGCCTCTCGAGCAGCACCTGATGACGCAGCCCGACGGCGTCGCACGAGTCGCTCAGGATCGCCGTCGAGAGCCTGTCGTCTCCGGGCTGCGGGGTGAAGCCGGACTCAGCGGATGACATGACCACCTCCAGGACGGAATGCGAATTCGCGCTCGATGTCCTCCGTCAATCGGACACCGAGGCCGGGAGCGGTCGGCGCCCCGATCGTGCTGTCGACGAAGTCGACCGGTTCCACCTGCAGCGCATCGCGCAGCGGGTTGGGAAGAGTGCAGTACTCGAAGAGCTCGACGGTGGGCTCCGCGAGCACGGTGTGCAGATTGGCCGCGAAGGTGACGCCGCTGCCCCAGACGTGCGGCACGCACGCGATGCCGGCCTCCGCGGCGAGCGCCGCGACCCGGGAGAACGCACGCGGACCGCCCACGAAGGTCGCGTCGGGTTGGGCGATGTCGACGCCGCCGGCCGCGATGAGCTCGGCGAACTCGCGCACGGTGCCGTTGGACTCGACCCCCGAGACCGGCACGTCGAGCGAGGCGCGCACGCGCGCGAACCCCGCGACGTCATCGGCCTGGCACGGCTCCTCGTACCAGCGTGCTCCCAGCTCGGCCGCCCGCTGACCCACCCGGATCGCGTCGTCGATCGACCACGGAGCCGAGGCGCACGCCTGCACGGCGTCGATCACGAAGCGAGCACCCTCCGGCAGCCGTGCGACCACATAGTCGAGCAGCCGGATCGTCGTGTCGGGGTCGGACATGGCGCGGAACTTGACGGTGCCGAAGCCCGCGGCGAACTGGGCATCGGCCCACGCCGCGACCTCCTCGAAGGTCGTGCCGAGCCCGCCGCTCGAGTAGGCCTCGATGCGCGGTCGTGCGGCCCCACCGAGCACCTCGTAGGCGGGCACTCCCTCGCGCTTCGCCACGGCATCCAGTACGGCGAGCTCGACCGCGCCGATGACGCCGCCCAGCAGTCCCCCGCGTGACCAGAAGGCGGTGTAAGCGCGCAGGTGGTCGGCAACGTCGAGAGGTCCCGCGAAGGCGACGTCGAGCAGGTACGGGCGCAGGGCGTCCACGATGCCGGGCACCGCGGTCGCCGCCATGATGCCGGCCCCCGCTTCACCGATACCTCGAGTGCCGTCGCTGAGCTCGACCTCGACGAGCGCGGCATCCCAGGAGTGGATGGTGCCGCCGACCCAGACGAGCTCCTCACCGGGTGCGTAGCGGTGCGAGAGCAGCACGGCCCGTACTGCTCGGACGGTTGCGGCGAGGTCATTCATCTTCGACTTCTTCGGCTCAGATCGGACGTTTGACCGCCATGCTAGGTGATCAAACGATTGATCACAAGAATTGATCGGATGATACCGCCCGCTACGCATAGGATCATCGGCATGGCCGAGTCCGTACCTGGTGCCCGATCGCAGACCGATGTCGTCATCGAGAGCATCAAGGGCATGCTCACGCGTGGCGAGCTGAAGCCCGGCTCCCGTCTGCCCATCGAGCGCGACCTGGCCTCGCTGCTCGGCGTCTCCCGTGGCTCGCTGCGCGAGGGCGTGCGCGCCCTCGCAACGCTCGGGGTGCTCGAGACGCGACAGGGCGACGGCACCTACGTGACGGCCCTCGACCCGGCGGTGCTGTTGAGTCCGCTCGGGTTCCTGGCCGACCTGCAGCAGCCCGCGCACGCCGCCGACCTGCTCGCGGTGCGACGCGTGCTCGAGGCCGAGAGCGTCTCGCTCGCCGCGACCCGCCTCACCGACGCCGACCTCGAGAACCTCGACGAGATCCTCGGCCGCGTCGACCGAGCGCTCGAGAACGAGGACGAGATGGACCTCGAGGAGTTCATCCAGGCCGACACCGAGTTCCACCGCGCGATCGCCCTCGCGAGCGGCAACCCACCGCTCGCAGCGCTCATCGACGCCCTCGTCGGCCGCACCTTCCGCGCGCGACTGTGGCGCGCGATCAGCAACCGCGGCTCGGTGCGCGAGACGCAGGGCGAGCACCGCGCCATCTTCGACGAGCTCGTGCGCCGGGATCAGGGCCGCGCCCGCATCCGCATGTCGACGCACCTGCTGGGGGTCGAGCAGTTCAGTGCGGCGCATGCCGGCGAGGATCCCGAAGCCCACTGACTCGAACGTCTCGGCTCAGCGCGCCGCCCAGTAGCTCCCCCCGGGGAAGGTGTACTCGGCGAGCGATGCGTCGTGCATCTGGGCGCTGTACCCCGGCTCCTGGGGCAGCACGTAGTGCCCGTTCTCCACGATGCAGGGGTCGACGAAGTGCTCGTGCAGGTGGTCGACGAACTCGGTGACGCGGTCCTCCAGTGAGCCGGAGACCGCGACGAAGTCGAAGATCGACAGGTGCTGCACGAGTTCACAGAGCCCGACGCCCCCGGCGTGCGGGCAGACCGGGATGCCGAACTTCCGCGCCATGAGGTACACGGCGAGGATCTCGT
>CAYRUW010000250.1:0-2545 GCA_964427465.1 uncultured Diaminobutyricimonas sp. | reverse complement strand
TGGATGCCGCGAGGGTCGCGTCGGTGATGGTCAGTTCTTGGCCGTCGATGGTGGGCGCAGGCTCGGGGATGGTCGATGCGGCCGCAGGCAGGTCGTGGATCACGACGAGCGCCATGCTGAGCAGCACGGTGCCGACCGCGAGCCGCCGACGGCTCATGTCGAGGAACACACCGAGGGATGCGGGGGCGGCTTCCGCGCGCGAGCGTGCGCGGGCGCTTCGGGAGAACAGGGGCACGGGTGTCGGGGTCTTTCGGGTTCTGTCCCGCAGGGCGGGAGAGCGCAACTGCGCGCCGTCGGATCGGTCGGGGCCGCGTGTATCGGGCGGGTGCGGATCGGCGGGGTGGTCACGCCGGGCCCCGCCCGGGGCCGTCCACAACGTTGACCGATCGACCTGGCAGAACCCTGGCATCCGCCTCCGCATCCCGTGGGAACGCTCCCGCCGAACGAACGCTCTGCGAACACTCGGTCAACTCCCTGCGGAGCCTCTTGCCGAGCCCGTCGCGGCGACGTTCAATGGGAACATCCCCCGAAGAGAGGGCCAACCGGGGAGGAGCGGACTCATGCACCTGACGATCGATGCGACGACGATCACGGAACTCGATGTCGAGCGCGTGCTCGACGACGTTCATCGGGTGCGCGAGGGCGGTCGCGTGCTCGGCTACATCGTCGAGACCGGGCCCATCTTCGTGACGCTGCGCGGCGAGATCTTCAACACCTCGCTCGAGGTCGGTCAGTCCCACGACCTCGACACGGCGGTGCGCATCCTCGCGCAAGGCTGACCCCACCGCCCGGCGCCCGCACGGTGTGGGAGCGCCGCTACAGTGTGCTCGTGACGACGGCGCACTCGCAGCGGTCGGGCATCGATCTCGGCAGCCGCGACCTCACGCTCGACCTGGCACGCGTGTTCTGCGTGCTGCTCGTGGTGGTCATCCATCTGCTCTTCGTCGGCGTCGGTGCCGACGAAGACGGAGAACTGGCCATCACGCGCCCCCTCGAAGAGCAGCCCTGGTTCTGGGCCGCGACGTGGGTCGGCCAGATCATGCCGCTGTTCTTCGTGGTGGGCGGCTTCGCGACTGCCACCTCGTTGCGCAGTCACCGGCGGCGCGCAACCACGACGGGCGGCATCCGGTCGGAGGCGGACCGTGCGTTCGCGCACGCGCGCATCCAACGCCTCGCACGCCCGTCGCTGCCGCTTTTCGTCTTTCTCGCGATCGTGCTCGGGGCTGCGACGGCGCTCGGGGTCGACGTGGAGCTGCTGGATGCCGTGGCGACCGGCGTCGGCAGCCCAGTGTGGTTCCTGTGCGCGTACCTGATTTGTCAACTCCTGGCCCCCGTGCTGCTCGACTGGCACGAACGGGCGCCTCACGTGACCGTGCTCGCGCTGCTGGCGGGGGCCGTCGCGGTCGACGTTCTGCGGTTCACGGTGCCGGGCGCGCCCGTCGACCAGGCCGGGGCGAGCATCGTGGGCTACCTCAACCTGCTGTTCATGTGGCCGCTCGTGCAGCAGTTCGGCTTCTGGTACGCCGACGGCTGGTTCGCACGGCGCCGGTGGTGGCAGCTGCTGCTCATCGCTGCCGCCTGCTGGGCGACGCTCGTGCCGCTCACGGTGTGGGGGCCGTACTCGGCCGACATGCTCACCAATCTCAACCCGCCGACGTTGCCCCTCGTGCTGCTCGGCCTCGGGCAGGCCGCGCTGCAGCAGTTGCTCGCACCCCCGCTCACGACCCTCATGCGCACGCGCGTGATGCGGGGCATCGTGTTCGTGATCGGCTCGCGGCTCATGACCGTCTACCTCTGGCATCTGCCGATCATCCTCACGATCGCGGGCCTCGGGCTCGTGGTGCCCGTGATCGCGATGCCGCCCGGCAGCGCCGCGTGGTGGCTCACCAGGCCCGTCGTCTACCTCGTGGTGCTCGGGATCGTGCTCGCGCTCTCGCTCGCGCTCGGCCGGTTCGAACGACCGAACCCGATCACGCGCACGGCCTCGAACGCGGCGCTCGCCGTCGCGGCCGTCGCGACGATCGTGCCGGCCGCCGCGATCACCATCCTCGGGCTCGAGCTGTGGCTCGCCGTGGCGGGCGCGGTCGGGTTCGGGGTCGCCGTGGCGCTGTTGGGGCTGGGTCAGAAACCGAAGTCACCGAAGTCGGAGGCGCCGAAGTCAGCCGCGCCGAAGTCGGAGCCCGCTGCGGATGCGTCTGCCGCATCCGCGCCCGCACCATCCGCAGCACCGTCACCGGAAGCCACCGCGTCGTAACCGGCGTCCCACGGCAGGAAAGCGCTCACGAGCGCCGAGCCGATCACGTAGCCCGCGACGGTTCCCAGCAGCGAGCTCGCGAGCATCGAGCCGAAACCCGGGGCGCCCGGGGTGAGCCCCGCCGTGCTGCCCGAGAGCGAGCGTTCGAGCGAGCCCGGCTGGCGCAGTTCGGCCCGAGTCGCGGCCCGAGCGAGCGTCGCAGGCTCGCTCGAGAGCGGTCGCTCCCCCGTGGCAGCACCACGGGAGAGCTCCTCGTAGATGAGCGCGCGCTGGCCGTCGGTCAAGCGTGCG
>CAYRUW010000249.1:0-2561 GCA_964427465.1 uncultured Diaminobutyricimonas sp. | reverse complement strand
ATACGCATCAACATGTCGGGCTGCACGATGAGGCCGAACACCTTGCGGTCGTCGGCGTCGTGCAGCGTGGCGAGTCCGTGGGCGAGCCAGGCGATCGAGTTGGTCTTGCCCGAGCCTGCGGAGTGCTGCACGAGGTAGCGCTGGCCAGGGCCCTCGGCGCGGGCGGCGTCGAGCAGACGCGTCACGAGCTCCCACTGGTGGTAGCGGGGGAACAGCAGCGTGGTGCTCTTCGTGACCGCGCCCGTGATGGGGTCGGTCTGGGTGCGCTTGTCGAGGTGCAGCAGTTTGCCCAGGATGTGCAGCCACGCGTCGCGCTGCAGCACCTCGGTCCAGAGGTACTCGGATGCCGCCCCGCCCGGGTTGACGGGGTTGCCGCTGCGGCCGTCGTTTCCGCGATCGAAGGGGAGGAAGTGGGTGGCCTTGCCCGCGAGCTTCGTGGTCATGGCGACCCGGTCGGTGGACACCGCGAAGTGCACGAGGCAGCGGTTTCCGAAACCGAGCAGCGGCTCGCCCTTGGGGTCGCGGTTCTGCTTGTACTGTGCGATCGCGTCGCCGAGGTTCTGCGTGTCGTCGGTCTTGAGTTCGATCGTGGCGACCGGCAGTCCGTTCACGAACAGCACGAGGTCGATCGAGTTGGCGTTCTTGGTGGAGTAGTAGACCTGCCGCATGACGCGCAGGCGTACGGCTTCGTAGCGGGCGGTCGCCGTGCGGTTGAGGCTTGTCGCGGGCTTGAACGCGCACATGGCGAACGACGCAGGGGTCTTCTTGAACCCGCCGCGCAGCACGTTGAGCGTGCCCCCGCCGGCGTCGAGCGGCAGGTCGAGGGTCGCCACGAGCCGGTCCAGCAGTTGCGACTTCGCCTTCTCCTGGTCCGCCGCGGATGCTGTGGGCTTCACGACCTTCGCCCACTCCTCGGGCTGCGTCTGCTGCAGCCAGGCGTAGACGTCATCAGGGAACAGTGCGCGTTGCTTGTCGTAACCCGCGGCGGTGGGGGAGTAGAGCCACCCGCCCGCCTCGAGCGTGGCGCACAGCTCGTTCTCGAACGCCTTCTCGTGGTGGATCGCCATGATGCTCACAAGCATGGCGCATATATGCGTTGGTGCAGCAGCCCGCGTTCGGGTGCGCCGCTATCGAGAAAACCAGATAGATTAGCCGTATCTGGATTTACCGATATGATGCAGGTATCATGAAATCGCGATAGCTCGGGAGGCGACATGGCGCAGCACACGGCTCGCTTGCGGGCGCCAGCGGATGTCGGACTTGCCGTGCAGCAGGCCAGGCTCGCCCGCGGCCTGTCGCAGAGCGAACTCGCGGCAGAGCTGGGCATGCACCAGAGCGCCGTGAGCGAACTCGAGGCGGGCAAGTCGACCATCTACCTGCGCCGGCTGTTGGAACTCGCTCGCGCAACGGGGCTGGAGCTCACGGCGACCTGGAGCGACGATGCGCCTCGCGGTTGAGCTCTACGGAGTGCGCATCGGCACGCTGGAAGGCGACGCGCGGAACTTCGACTTCACCGCATCCGGAGAGGGCATCGAACGATTCGGAGCCAACAGCCCTGTGTTGTCGACCGCGATCCCGCTCGTGCCGAACGCCCGGCGCGACAATGCGCGTCGGCGCCGCATTTGGTTCGCGGAGCTGCTACCCGAGGGTGACCAGTACGACTACTTGCTGGCGCAGGGCGGCATCCGGCGGGGCGACACTCTCGGATTCCTCGCCCGCTACGGACGGGACGTCGCGGGCGCGCTGCAACTGTGGAACCTGGACGATCCGACGGAGCCGAAGACGCCCGCAATCAAGCCGGTCGGCCCATCCGGCATCCGCGCGCTGCTCGAGGACCCCATCGGCTCGCCGCTCGCGAACGATCCGCGCGCTGGTAAGTCGTCGCTCGGCGGGATACAGCCGAAGATCGTGCTGGCTCGCACACCCAACGGCTGGGCGCAGGTGCTCGGTGGACACCCGAGCACGCACATCCTCAAGCCGCAGCTGGGCGGGGAGCGGGCCACGGTGATCTACGACGAGGAGTACGGATCGCGGCTCGCGCGGCGTCTCGGCCTCGCGTCGTTCGCGACCGCGATCGAGACGTTCGATGGCCTGCCGGCACTCATCATCGAACGCTATGACCGCGTCGCGGGCGAGCGCGTGCATCAGGAGGACTTCAACCAGGCGCTTGGCGCGAGCGGCAACGAGAAGTATCAGCGCTTGGGTGGTGTGGTCAGCCTCGCGCGGGTGGCGGATCACCTTGTGCGGTTCGCGCCCGCAGCGGACCGAACGCGGCTGGCCCGCATGGTGGTATTCGCCGTGGGCATCGGCAACCTGGATCTGCACACGAAGAACCTCGCACTGCTGCATCCGGCGAACGGCGAGGTGACGCTCGCTCCCGCCTACGACGTCGTGCCGCAGGCGCACCAGGGCAACGATGGAGAGCTCGCACTCGCGGTGAACGACGTGTACCGCCATGAGGCTGTCACTCGCGCCGACCTGCTCGCCGAGTTCGCGCGTTGGGGTCTGACACGGTCTGAGGCGGTCGTCGACGAGACGCTCGATGAGCTGGCGGATGCGGT
>CAYRUW010000248.1:0-2562 GCA_964427465.1 uncultured Diaminobutyricimonas sp. | reverse complement strand
GCGGCAGCGTTGCCGGTGGCAGCGGTATTCGTGGTCGTCGTCATTCCATCTCCCCACATTTCAAGCACTCACGGCGGGACAAGCAAACAGCCGTCGATTGCGCCCGCAAAAGTCATCCACACAGTGGTTAACCACAAAGGCTGGGCGTTGCTTCCCCATATAACCACTACATGTTGCGATTTCCTAACGACACGGGCGAGTCGGCCCAACCTGAGGATCAGGCGTGCTTTCAGGGCGTCCGGGCATGCCCGAAGGCCGCCCGTCGCGCCGTTCTGCGCAGTGCCCGTAGCACTGGACCGCCGATCAGCAAGACGCCGGCCGCGAGCACGAGCGCCCGGACGAGATCCCAGCCCGCCGAGGTCGCGAGACTGAAGATCGCGAACCGGTGCAGGTTCTCGGGCAGCCCCGCAGCTGCGTCGAAGCTCAAAGCCGTCTCCAAGCCGAGTGTGAACGGCCAGAACGAGAGGTTCATGAGTTGACCGTAGACGAAGCCGCCGACAGCAGCGTAGGCGGCGAGCACCGCGAGCTCTGCCCGCCCGCGGAGCCGGCCAGGCAGCATCCCGGCACCCATTCCGAGCCACGACGCGGCGATCATCTGGAACGGAAGCCACGGACCCACCCCGCCGGTGAGCAGTGCCGACGCGAACAGGGTGGTCGAACCGAGCGCGAACCCGAAGGCCGCGCCGAACACGCGCCCGCCGAGCACGATGAAGAAGAATACGAACTCGATACCTGTGCTGCCCGCCGACAAGGGCCTGAGCACCGCGCCGATCGCGGAGAGCACCCCGAGCATGGCCACTGCCTTGATGTCGATGCCTTCGTCGCCGAGTGCGACGATCACGACGAGCATCACGCACGCGAGCACCGCCGCGAGCAGCACGGGAGCGGATGCGTTGTGTTCGAGCACGCTGCCGGGCGTCACGAACAGCGGCCAAGCGAACGCGAGCACTCCGACGATCGAGGCGAGCCCGAGCGCGAGCCTTGAGCGCGGGCGGAGAGAGATCGCGGTGTGCGAACCGGCGCGAGCCGTCTTCGGGTTGCCGGTCGGGGCGCGGTCGGTCGTTCTCTGACCGGTTGTGTTCGGTTCCGCCGTGCTGTCGCCGACTGTGGTCGCGCTCGTGCTCTGGCCCGTACGACCTCGGCTCACGTCGGCTGGGCTCTGGCTGGTCATGCCGGCGCCTCCAGGGTGGCGCGCACCGCATCCACCGTGAGCAGCGGCAGCGGATGCAGCACTTTGGCGACCTGCGGCGCGAAACCGGGGGAGGCGGTGAGCACTTCCGCGGCCGGGCCGTCGGCGACGATCTCACCGCCCGCGAGCACGATCACCCGCGAAGCGACGCGGGCGACGAACTCGACATCGTGGCTCGAGAGCACGATCGACGTGCCCCGGGTGGCGAACTCGGCCAGCAACGATGCGAGCCTGCGTTTGGCGAAGTGGTCCAGGCCCCGGGTCGGCTCGTCGAGCAGCAGGATGCGCGGCGACCCCGGCAATTGCACCGTGAGTGCGAGCGCCAAGCGCTGTCCCTCCGACAGATCGGCGACCCCGCGCTCCGCCGGAACCCCCGGCGCGAGTCGTTCGAGCAGGCTTGCCGCAGTGCCGGGCGCAACGCCTGCGTCCCGGTCTGCCGCGGAGCATTCTTGAGCGACGGTGTCGAGGTAGAGCAGGTCGCCGGGGGATTGCGGCACGAGCACTGGAAGCGTGCGGATACCGCGGGCGGGGGCGCGCGATTTGCGGTGCGGGGTTGGCGCGGCGGGGCCGCTCGCCTCGCCAGCGATCCGCACCTCGCCGCTCGCCTCGGGGAGCGCGCCGTGCAAAGCCCACAGCAGCGAAGACTTGCCGGAGCCGTTCCGGCCCATCACCGCGGTCACCTCGCCGGGATACAGGTCGAGCTCGGGAACGGCAAGGGCGGTCAGGCGCCCGTAGGCGACATGGAGTTCCCTGGCCTGTAACGCGGGCTCATTGCGCCCCTCGCGACCATCGCGCGCCTGACCATCGGGCGCCTCTCGATGACCGGGCGCCCGGGGCTCGCGCGCCTCGTGACGATCGGGCGTCGGGCGCTCGCGCACCTGGCGACCGTCGGGGCCCGGGCCGCCGCGCTCCTTGCGCAGATCGGGCACCGGGCTATCGTGCGCCTCTCGAAGATCGGGCGCCGAGCCACTGGTCGTTCCGTCGCCCGTGCGATCGGCCACGGCACCCGGCACGCTCGTGCTCGAGTGCGGCGCGTCGAGCAGCCGAGCCAGCGTGCGGCGCAGCGGCGCAGCCAGCCGGCGCGCGTCGCGCACCGAGAGCGGCAGCGGACTCCAGCCTGCGATCCGGCCGAGCTGCATCACCGGAGGCGCGCTCGCCGACGTCGCCAGCACCTCGGCCGGCGCGCCCATGACGAGTGTCACCGCATCCAGCGGGGCCGGCGCATCGGTCGAGCCCGGCGCATCGGTCGAGCCCGGCGCATCGGTCGGGCCCGCCGCATCGGCCGAGCCCACCGCGTCGGTCGAGCTCACCGCATCCGCCCACTCCGTCGCGTGCGTGCGGCCCATCGTCGCGCGAGTCCGGCCCGCCACATG
>CAYRUW010000247.1:0-2612 GCA_964427465.1 uncultured Diaminobutyricimonas sp. | reverse complement strand
TTCGATCTCGAATTCTTCACCTACTCGATGCGGAACATCATCGGCGAGGGAGGCGGTGCCCTGCACGCGATCGTCGGCACCCTCCTGGTGACCGGTGTCGCGACGCTCATCTCAGTGCCGATCGGGCTGCTCACCTCGATCTACCTCGTCGAGTACGGGCGCGGCTCGCTCGCGCGGGGAGTCACGTTCCTCGTCGACGTGATGACCGGCATCCCCTCGATCGTGGCCGGTTTGTTCGCCTACGCGGTGTTCGCCCTGATCCTGGGCCCGGGCATCCGTTTGGGCATCGCCGGTTCCGTCGCGCTCTCGGTGCTGATGATCCCCGTGGTCGTGCGCTCTTCGGAAGAGTTGCTGCGGCTCGTGCCCAACGAACTGCGGGAGGCTTCCTATGCGCTGGGCGTGCCCAAGTGGCTCACGATCCTGAAAGTCGTGCTACCTACCTCGATCGCCGGGATCGCCACCGGCGTCACGCTCGCGATCGCACGGGTGATCGGCGAGACCGCGCCACTGCTGATCGTCGCCGGCTACACGGCGAGCATGAACTACGACCTGTTCGACGGTCGCATGCAGACCCTGCCCGTGTTCGTGTACGCCTCGTACGCCAACCAGGGCACGGATGCGCAAGCGTACATCGACCGGGCGTGGGCGGGGGCGCTCACCCTGATCCTGATCGTCATGCTGCTCAACCTGATCGCGCGCGTGATCGCGCGATTCTTCGCACCGAAGACCGGCCGCTAGGGGAAGAACCGCAAATTGTCCAAGCGCATCGAAGTCAAAGACCTGAACGTCTACTACGGCAAGTTCCGCGCCGTCGAAGGAATCACCCTCACGATCGAACCTCGCACTGTCACGGCTTTCATCGGCCCGAGCGGATGCGGCAAGTCCACATTCCTGCGCACGCTCAACCGGATGCACGAGGTCATCCCGGGCGCAACGGTCGAGGGGCAAGTGCTAATGGACGGCGACAATCTGTATGACCCCGGGGTCGACCCGGTGCTCGTGCGCCGGCAGGTCGGGATGGTTTTCCAGCGGCCCAACCCGTTTCCGACGATGTCGATCCGCGAGAACGTGCTGGCCGGCGTGAAACTCAACAACCGGCGGATGTCCAGGAGCGACGCGGACGACCTGGTCGAAGGCTCGCTTCGCGGCGCGAACCTGTGGAATGAGGTCAAAGACCGGCTCGACCGGCCAGGCGCAGGACTCTCGGGCGGGCAGCAGCAGCGTTTGTGCATCGCGCGCGCGATCGCGGTGAAACCCGACGTGATCCTCATGGATGAGCCGTGTTCCGCCCTCGACCCGATCTCGACGCTCGTGATCGAAGACCTCATCGAAGACCTCAAGAACGACTACACGATCGTGATCGTGACGCACAACATGCAGCAGGCCTCGCGGGTCTCCGACAAGACCGCGTTCTTCAATATCGAGGGCACCGGGAAGCCCGGCAAGCTCATCGAATACGACGACACCAACACGATCTTCTCGAACCCGCGCGTGCAGTCCACTGAGGATTACGTCAGCGGCCGGTTCGGCTAGACAGCCAACGCCGGGCACGCACGACTGCGGCAGCAGGATTCGGAAGCGGGGATAGTGCCGGACCGCAGAACGCCTCTCGGCGCGAGGCCGCTCGAAGCGGCGAATTTTGGAGCCCGGGGTTACTGCGATCCGGCGCCACCCAGCTTAACGATCATGGCCGCGAACCTCTAACGATTCGGTGCGCTGTCAGAGAACGGCCGTGTTGCAGGTCAGTCGAGCGAGCCCTGGCGCCAGAGCCGGGCACAAGCGGTGAGGTCCGAGGCCGTGTGTGTGAGCCGGGAGGCGCGATTGGTGAGCTCGGTCGCTCGATCCGGATTCACCGGCTCGGCGTCGTCCGCGATCGAAAGGGCGCCTGCGGCGGTGACTCTGCAGAAAGCGGCCGCACGTTCGAGCGCCCCCGCCAGGTCGCCCCGGAAGACTCCGTGCAGAATCCGGTCGGCCAGCTCGGCCAGTTCGTGCGGCCCCGCCGGGTCGCCCGCCCCGGCAACGGTCGGGTCGATCGTGGTGAGCACCTCTGTGCCGCGCTGAAACAACAGGCTCGTCTCCTGCGGGTTCTCGCGCACGAGCAGGCGCAGCAGGTAGACCCGCCAGAGCGCTCCGGCCAGGCTCTTGGCACTCGATCGCGCCCAGAGCTCTGCGATCGCATCGATGCCCTGCTCGTCGGTGTAGGCGGCGATGCGGTCCACGAGTGCGGGGTCGTCGCTCGAACGCGCGCGGCCCACTAGTGCGTGCGCGGTGTCGCGAGCTACGCGGAGCACCTGGGCGGGGTCCTCCGCGCCCTCGTGTGTCTCGAACCATTCGCCCGGAAACCGGGCCGGCCGATCGAAATTCTCGCCCACGTGCACCTATCGTTCCCGTCCAGCCTAAGAGCCGCACCGCCCATGCGCGAGCGCAATCGGATGCTTGAAAAGGACGAATCGCGAGGCGTCGAGTCATCTGGGGGTTGCCTGTCAGAACGCCGAACCGTAGCCGAGCCGGGGATGTCGAACATTACTCTCAGGACAACTGGGGTTGCTACCGCAGACCTGGTGCCGAACCCGCCGGGAGCCACTCGGATGGGAGGGCCGGAAGGAGAAGCA
>CAYRUW010000246.1:0-2627 GCA_964427465.1 uncultured Diaminobutyricimonas sp. | reverse complement strand
GCTCACCTGGCGGGCCGTGCGCAAGCATGACCAGCGCACCGATGCCTGAACCCAAACGACCCAGGTTCGGCCGCGCTAAGACGAGCGGGGCCTACCGCTTAGGCTCGCGGCCAAGAAACTGGCGGATCAGGCCGATCGATGCGGCCGGGATCGCATCCGCGGAACGCGCGAATCGCTTCGACTAGATGGCGAAGCCGAGGGCGCGCATCATCTCGCGGCCGTCGTCGGTGATCCGCTCGGGCCCCCAAGGCGGCATCCACACCCAGTTGATGCGGAAGCGCTCGACGATTCCGTCCAGCGACTGTGCGATCTGCTCCTCGATCATCTCGGTGAGCGGGCAGCCTGCCGACGTGAGCGTCATGCTGACGATAAGCGCGTCGTTCTCGTCGTCCCAGGTCAGATCGTAGATCAGCCCGAGGTCGACGACGTTGACCCCGAGCTCCGGGTCCATCACATCCTTCAGCGCCTCTTCGACCTGGTCGAAGAGTTGCGGAGCCAGTGTCGTGGGCATGGCCTTAGCCTACGCTCGAACCGGCGAGATAGCGATCGTAGCCTTCCTCTTCCAGGCGCTCTGCAAGTTCCCGGCCACCCTCCTCGGCCACGCGACCGTCCACGAAAACGTGCACGAAGTCTGGCTGGATGTAGCGGAGGATGCGTGTGTAGTGAGTGATCAGGATCACGCCGAGGCCAGTGTTGGCCCGTGCCCGGTTCACGCCCTCCGAGACGATCTTGAGTGCATCCACGTCGAGCCCTGAGTCGGTCTCGTCGAGCACCGCGAACTTGGGCTTGAGCAGTTCGAGTTGCACAATCTCGTGCCGCTTCTTCTCGCCGCCCGAGAAGCCTTCGTTCACGTTGCGCTCCGCGAACGAAGAGTCCATGCGCAGATCCTCCATCGCCGTGCGCACATCCTTGATCCACGTACGGATCGAAGGCGCTTTGCCGTCGATCGCAGTCTTGGCCGTGCGCAAGAAGTTCGACACGGTCACACCCGGGATCTCCACGGGGTACTGCATGGCGAGGAAGATGCCCGCGCGGGCGCGCTCGTCGACGCTCATCTCGAGCACGTCTTCGCCGTCGAACTCGATCGATCCGGAGTCCACCGTGTACCGGGGGTGTCCGGCGATCGTGTAGGCGAGGGTCGACTTGCCCGAGCCGTTCGGGCCCATGATCGCGTGGATCTCGCCCTCGTTGATCGTCAGGTCGACGCCTTTGAGGATCTGCTTGGCGCCCTGGTCGGTTTCGATGCTTACGTGCAGGTCGCGAATTTTCAGTACGGACATTCTTTTCGTTCCTAGCTGACCTTGATGGTCTGGTTCGGGTCGATTATGACGTCTTCGCCGTCGATCTGGACCGCGAATACGGGGACCGGCTCGTAGGCCGGAAGGGTGAGTGGCTTACCGCTGGTGAGCGAGAACTTGGAGCCATGCGCCCAGCACTCGAGAGTGCCGTCCTCGACGAACCCCTCGCTGAGCGAGATCTCGCCATGCGTGCAAGTGTCTCCGATCGCGTGCACCACACCGGACGAATCGAGCACCACCGCGATCGGAATGCCATCCACGATCACACGCTTGGCGGTATCGGGTTGCAGCTCGCTCAACGAGCACACCCGGGTACCGGCCATCAGGGCATCCTCTCGGCGGCGTCCAGTTCGAGTTGCAGGGCCTCGAGCAAACGCTCCTCGAGCTGCGCGTGGCCGATCTTCTGCACAATCTCGGCGAGGAACCCGAGCACCACGAGGCGTCTCGCCTCGAGCTCCGGAATCCCGCGAGAAGTCAGGTAGAACAATTGCTCGTCATCGAATCGGCCGGTAGCGCTCGCGTGGCCGGCACCGGCGATGTCGCCCGTCTCGATCTCGAGGTTCGGGATCGAGTCGGCGCGAGTGCCGTCGCTGAGAACGAGGTTGCGGTTCTCCTCGTAGGTGTCGGTTCCGGTCGCGTCGCGCCCGATGAGCACGTCGCCCACCCAGACGGTTCGCGCGCCATCCCCGTTCAGTGCGCCCTTGTAGCTGACCCGGCTGCGCGTGTGCGGCCCGTCGTGATGCACGAACGGCCGCTGCTCAAGATGCTGGTGCGCGTCGGCGAAGTACAAGCCGAACAGCTCGGCTTCGGCGCCCTGCTCGGCCAAGTGCACCGACGGATTCACCCGCACGACCTCGCCGCCGAGACTAACCAGAACGTGCTTGAGAGAAGCATCGCGCCCCACCCGCGCGAAATGGCTTGCCAGATGCTGCGCGTCGTCAGACCATTCCTGCACCGTCACCACCGTGAGCTCGGCGCCTTCGTCGACCACGATCTCGACGTTCTCGCTCAATCGCGCCTCGCCCCGATTCTGCAGGATCACCATCCCCCGGCTGTTCGGCTCGGCGTGCACGATGGTGTGCGCTGCGCGCGGCTTGCCGCCCAGGGCATCCCGTTCCAGCACGAGAGTGCCGCTATCGCCGGAAACCGAGATCACTAGCGCCTGCTCGAAACTGCTCCACGCATTCGCGGACGCACGTTCTTCGGGAAGGCCTGCACGTCCGATGAGTTCGTGGTCGCGACCGGCCCACTCGGCAGTGACGTCGCCGGAGGGGTTCGTGACGAACTCGTATACCGAGCCGTCGAGCTCGTCGTCGATGAGCGGGGCGA
>CAYRUW010000245.1:0-2628 GCA_964427465.1 uncultured Diaminobutyricimonas sp. | reverse complement strand
TGCACTTCCGGGTTGTTCTTGGCTATCGCGTTCGCGATCGCCTGCAGCACGAGCGTCTTGCCCGCCTTCGGCGGCGAGACGATGAGGCCTCGCTGGCCCTTTCCGATCGGCGACACGAGGTCGATGATCCGGGTCGAGAGCTTCGTCGGCTCGGTCTCGAGCCGCAGCCGCTCCTGCGGGTACAACGGGGTGAGCTTGCCGAACTCGACGCGACTCGCGGTCTCCTCGAGCGGCAAGCCGTTGACCGAATCGATCTTCACGATCGCGTTGTACTTCTGGCGCCCCTGGTTCTCGCCCTCGCGCGGCTGCCGGATGGCGCCGACGACCGCGTCGCCCTTGCGCAGGTTGTATTTCTTGACCTGGCCGAGCGAGACGTAGACGTCGTTGGGACCCGGTAGGTAGCCGCTCGTGCGCACGAACGCGTAGTTGTCGAGCACATCGAGAATTCCGGCGATCGGGATGAGCACGTCGTCTTCGGCGATTTCCGGCTCGAGGTCGTCGTGCTGACTGCCGCGACCGCGTTTGCGGTCCCGGTAGCGGTTCCGGCCGCCGCGACCGCCGTCGCCGTCGGCGGACTGCTGGCCCTGCCGGCCACCCTCGCCTTGCTGGCTCGAACGTCCACCGCCTTCGCCTTGCTGGCCGCCGCGATTGCGACTGCGGCTGCGACTGCGGCTCTGATCGCCGTCGCCGTCGCCCTGGCCGCCGCCCTCGGACTCCTGCCGGGCTTCGCCGTCGGTTGCGGGCTCCTGGTCGCCGGCGCGCTCGCTGGAGTCGCTGCGGGCCTCGGCCTCCGCCTTCGGCTCGGTCGTCTTCTGCTCGTCGTCGTCGGATGCGGCAGTCGCCTGCCGGCCGGACCTGGCGCCTGCAGAGTTGCCAGCGGTCTTGGCCTTGCCTGCCTCGCCCGGCTCCTTAGCCTGCTCGGGCTGCGGCTGGTCGGTCTGCTGCGACTGGCCGGACTGCTCCGGCTGGGTCCGGGCCGCTTCTTGAGTGCGGCCGTCCGGCTGCGGCTGGGCGTCGGACTGCGCCTGGGTGTCGGGCTGCGGCTGGACGTCCGCTCGCAATCCTGCCTGTGCCGGCGCTTCGGCGGCAGAGGTTCGGGCCGTCTCCTGGCCGGAACTCGTCGTGCCCAGGCCGGTCTGTGCCGAGTTGACGTGGTTGGCCGCCGACACCGGCTGCGGCGTCTCGCCCTCGTCGACCCGAACCCGTCGCGGGCTCCGCTTCTTCACGGCCACGGTCGAACCTGCGGCTTCGCCAGCTTCGGCGCGATCGGGTGCGTCTGCCGGGGGGACTTCGGGTGGGGTGTTGCCGGGATCTTGGATGTCGGACATGAGTCCTTACTGCTCCTTCAGTGAGGTTCGACGCAGGATTCCGCGGGCGGGGAGCCGGTGCGGATCACGTCGGTCAAGAAAATCGTCCTTTCAGCCCGGGCTCAGATATGCCGCGGGCTCAGCCGTCGCAGATTGCAGTCCGTTTGAACGAGGGTGCTGCGGTTTGCGAGTGCCGGGTGAGATCGCATCCGCGGCTACTGCGCTAGACGAGCGCGTCCGCCGGATGCGGAACCACTGTAGCACCTTTGAAGTCGACCGCGAGCATGAGCGAATCCCATGGGGTGTCGGCGTGCTCGGCTATCAGGCCGGCCGCAGTCAGCCGCTCGGCCGGGTCGCTGCCGAGCACCAGAATCGACGGTCCGGCCCCCGAAACGACCGCCGCCAGACCGTGTTCGCGCAGGACGCGGATGAGCCGATCCGTCTCGGGCATGGCACTGGCGCGGTAGCTCTGGTGCAGTTTGTCTTCGGTAGCCGCGTGCAGCAGTTCGGGGCTCTGGATGAGCGCGGCGATGAGCAGTGCCGAGCGCGAGACGTTGAAGATCGCGTCCTCATGCGGAACCGATTGCGGCTGCAGGCTGCGTGCAAGCTTGGTTGACATCTTGTGCTCGGGCACGAAAACGGCCGGCGAGACCCCCCGGTGCACCATCAAACGCTTGAACTGCGGGCCCTCAGGCTCGACCCACGTGATCGTGAGCCCGCCGAACAGGGCCGGCGCCACATTGTCGGGATGACCTTCGAGATCGGTCGCGAGCGCGAGCAACCGCCGGGAGTCGAACTCGGTCACCCCCTCGAGCAGGCCTTTCGCCGCCATGATCCCCGCGACGATCGCGGTGCCCGAGCTGCCCATGCCGCGGCTGTGCGGAATCGAGTTGCGCGCGACTAGGTCGAGTCCGGGCATCGCCACGCCCGAACTCTCGAACGCATGCGCTATCGAACGCACGACGAGGTTCTCTTCGTCGGTCGGCACCTCGCCCTCGCCGACGCCGTGCACGCGCACGGTCGCGCCCGGCTCGGCACGCACAGTGACCTCGAGCTCGTCATAGAGCGCGAGGGCGAGCCCCAGGGTGTCGAAACCCGGACCGAGGTTGGCGGTCGTCGCCGGAACCTTGACCAGCACCGACCTGCCCGCAAGGGCCGCGCTTGCGGCCTTGGCGCTCATGCGCCGAGCCCGAGCACGGCGGCCACCCGATCGGTGTCCACGGGAACGACAGTCGGCGTGACATCCGATCCGTCGGCCGTGCGCAACGCCCACTGCGGGTCTTTGAGACCGTGGCCGGTCACGGTCAAAGTAACCGTCGCT
>CAYRUW010000244.1:0-2628 GCA_964427465.1 uncultured Diaminobutyricimonas sp. | reverse complement strand
CATCCTACCGGTCGCCGCTTCGACGCTCACCTCGAGTCGAGCGCGGCGTCGGTGCCTCGCCGTATGAGGTCGAGCGCGTTGCGCACGTATTCGTGCAGCGGCAGCCGGCCGGTGCCGGCGCGGGCCCAGCTCGACCACGCCGAACTCAATGCGGCCGCGACAATCTGGGCGACGAGGTGCGCAGTCGCGTCACGACGATCCCAGCCCGTGCGCGCGCAGATCGCCCCCCGGAGCATGCTTGCGAGCCGGGCCAGGCGCAGCAGTCCGGATGCAGCGATCTCGTCGCGCGCGCCGATCAGCTCACCCTGGGTGACCGCGAGCGGCACGGTGCCGGCATCGGTGTGCTCGGCGACTCGGAGGATCGCCTGGAATATCGCCTCGAGCCCGGACCGGGCATCCGGCTGAACTCCGTTTGCGTCCGGCGCGAGTGTCGCGCCCGTTTCGGCGGCGCCGGGGTTCCCGTTGCGGAGGGCCGATTCGAGGCGCGCGAGAGCGTCGTCCGCGTCGATCCAGAGGATGTCGCTCTTGGCCGGGAAATAGTTGAACACCGTGCCCCGGCTGACGCCGGCACGGCGTGCGATGTCGCCAACGCTCGTCGCGGCGTAGCCGTGTTCGAGGAAAAGCTCTACGGCCGCTTCCTCGATCGTGCGATGGGAGGAAGTGCGTGGCCGCCCGAGGGCTCGTGACATGCGGGCCGCCTTCCGGTGTATCGTTGGACTCGGTCCAAGCATTCTTGTACTGAGTACAAATATTACCGACCGCGAGCGATGCGCCCAACATCCGCCGCCGGCCGGAGGAAGCAGAAACGTGTCGACTCGCCTGCCACTCGCACTCGCCCTGATGCCCGCACTGCTGCTGCCGCTCGCCGCGTGCAGCGCAACCGAAACGGAGACGGGCACCGGCTCCCCCGCATCCGGCGGCACCCTCGTCTACGCGACGGGCGACGCCGAGCCGACCTGCCTCGACCCGCACGTGGGCGGGAACTATCCGCAAGCGCTCGTGGCCACCCAGTACCTCGAATCCCTCGTCTCCAAGAACGCCGACGGCGAGATCATCCCCTGGCTCGCCGAAACCTGGCACGAATCCGCCGACGGGCTCAGCTGGGAGTTCAAGTTGCGCGACGACGTGTATTTCACCGACGGAACGTTGTTCACCGCCGAAGCGGTCGCCGCCACGATCGAGCACGTCAAAGACCCGGAGACGGGTTCCTCGACCGGCTATCTAGCGCTCGAGAAAGTCGACGCCGTCACCGTCGTCGACGAGCACACCGCACGATTCGAACTGAGCGAACCGGACAGCGCCTTGCTCGAATCGCTCTCGCAGACCTGGCTCGCGATCGAGTCGCCCAAGGCCCTCGAACGGACAAAAGAAGAGAATTGCACCTCGCCCGTGGGTACGGGACCGTTCATGGTCGAAAGCTGGGAGCGCCAGAACTCGATCACCCTAGTGCGCAACGAGGACTACAACTCACCGCCCGCAGACGCCGCGCACAACGGCCCCGCCTACCTCGAGAAGCTCGAATGGCGGTTCCTGCCCGACTCGGCCTCGCGCTATGCCGCGCTGCAATCCGGCACGGTCGACGTGATCGACAACGTGCAGCCCGACACGATCGTCGCCGCAGGCAAAGACGACCGGATCGAGCACCTCGACGCGCCGCGTCCCGGCGCCTCCAACCGGATCGAACTCAACTCCTCGAAACCGCCGTTCGACGACGCGCGGGTGCGCGAAGCGTTCATCCGGGCGGCGGATGTGGATGCCGCGGTCGAGAGCCTGTTCTTCGGCACGACCGAACGCTCATACTCCGCGCTCTCGAGCGTCGAGCCGCTCGGCTACGCCGATCGTGCACTGTTCGAGTTCGATCCGGCGGAAGCGGCGAGGCTGCTCGACGAGGCCGGCTGGGACGAGCGCGATGCCGACGGGTACCGGATCAAAGACGGCGAGCGGCTGGAACTCGACCTGCCGGTGAGCACCAACCAGTCGATCCCTGCCGAGCAGTCGCTGTTCGAGCAACTGCAGGCGACGACCAAGCAAGCCGGTTTCAAACTCGACCTGCACCCGATGGATCTTTCAAGCTGGTATTCGACTCTGGCCGCGAACGACTACGACCTGGTCAGCGCGCCGTACACGAAGGTCGGACCGGATGTGCTGCGCATCCTGTATCACTCGGCAGGCACCGTACCGGCGCCCAGCGGATACTTCGCCAACCATTCGCAAGTCAAGCTCGATGAGCTCGACGAATTGCTCGACCGCGCGAGCCGCGTCTCCGACCCCGCCGAACGCGCGGGGCTCTACGAGCAAGCGCAGCGAATCGTGCTCGAAGGGTTCTACATCCTGCCCCTCTACGACCAGCAGAACCACTACCTGCTGCGATCCGACGTAGAAGGCATGCGCGCCATGCCGACCGTCTCCACGCCGACCTTCTACGACACATGGCTGGCCCGCTGAACCCTGCGCCCGAGCAAACGGGATCGGCGAGCACGGGGCCGGAGAGCCGGCCCCGATCGCACGAGCCCGAGCCCGGCAGCGAGGCGACGCGCGGCAGACGGCGCCTGTTCAGCTGGCTGCTGCTGCGAATCGGCGGCGTGGTCGCGGTGCTCTGGGCGGTCGCGACCGTGACGTTCTTCGCGA
>CAYRUW010000243.1:0-2635 GCA_964427465.1 uncultured Diaminobutyricimonas sp. | reverse complement strand
ATGCCAGCCTGCCAGTCAGCAACCAGACTGACCAGAACCCATTACAGAGACCAGCGCGACCCCTGCCGTCGGCTGGTTGCGATACGCGGCCTGCGGCCGCACTCAAGCAGCGGGGGACCGGGTTGGCGGACTCGGGCCGGAAAGGAGTATCGTTCATAGGGATGGACGACTCGCGACGGATCACTGGCCCCTTCCTCGGCCGTGCGCTGCGTCGCGCCCGCCGAAGCTAGGCGACGCCGCCTGACCGCGTATCGTGTGTTCGCGTCGTCGCCGCCTCCAGCTTTCCCGTCCATTCGATCAATAGGGTAGAGACCATGCCTTTTTCCGTTGCCGTCGCAGGCGCGAGCGGCTACGCCGGCGGCGAGCTGTTGCGGTTGCTCGCAGCGCATCCGGACTTCGAGATCAAGACCGTCACCGCGAACCAGAACGCCGGGCAACCGCTCGTCGCGGTGCAGCCGCACTTGCGCTCGCTCGCCGGTTTGACCCTCACCGAGACCACCCCGCAGACCCTGTCAGGCCACGATGTGGTCTTCCTCGCGCTGCCGCACGGCATGTCCGGCGCGCTCACCGCGGAACTCGACGAGGGCACGCTCGTGGTCGATTGCGGCGCCGACCACCGTTTGCGCGACGCCGAGGACTGGGCGAAGTTCTACGGCGGCGACTACCACGGCGCCTGGTCCTACGGCCTGCCCGAGCTCCCGCTGGCCACCGGCGGCAAGCAGCGCGCCGAACTGCCGGGTGCTCGTCGCATTGCCGTGCCGGGCTGCAACGTGACCGCGATAACTCTCGGGCTCGCACCGGCCGTGCACGCGCGACTCGTCGAGGCGGAAGACCTCGTCGCGGTCCTCGCGGTCGGCACCTCCGGAGCGGGCAAGAGCCTCAAACCGCATTTGCTGGCCAGCGAGATCATGGGCTCGGCCTCCGCATACGGGGTCGGCGGCGTGCACCGGCACACCCCTGAGATCCGCCAGAATCTCGCGGCGGCAGGCGGCGGCTCGGTGAACATCTCGTTCACTCCCGTGCTCGTGCCGATGTCGCGTGGCATCCTCGCGACCTCCACCGCGACCCTGGCCCCGGATGCTTCGCCCGCGGCCGTGCGGGAAGCGTTCGAGGCGGCCTATGCCGACGAGCCGTTCGTGCACTTGCTGCCCGAAGGCCGGTTCCCGCGCACAGCGGATGTGGCGGGTGCGAACACCGCTCTCGTCGGCCTGGCGGTCGATGAGAGCGCGAATCGCGTGGTCACTGTGACCGCGATCGACAACCTCGTGAAGGGGACCGCGGGCGCGGCGATCCAAGCCGCGAACCTGGCGCTCGGCCTTGACGAGTCGGCGGGCCTTCCGGTCGAAGGGGTCGCCCCGTGAGCGTGACCGGGCCGGCCGGTTTCGAGGCGGCAGGCATAGCCGCCGGCCTGCGCTCGGGCGAAGGGCCGGATGTGGCGCTCGTCGTCAACCGGGGCCCACTGCAGAACGCCGCCGCGGTGTTCACGAGCAATCGCGCCAAAGCCAACCCTGTGCTGTGGTCGCAGCAGGCGATCGCGGACGGCCGGGTGTCGGCGATCGTGCTGAACTCGGGAGGCGCGAACTGCTTCACCGGACCGCAGGGCTTTCAGACCACGCACGCGACCGCGGAAACGGTCGCCGAGGCGCTGGGAGTGTCTTCCGGCGATGTGCTCGTGTGCTCGACAGGTCTGATCGGGCAGCAATTGGACCGCGAGAAGATACTCGCCGGGGCGAAGGCGGCAGTAGCTGCGCTGAGCGCGGAGGGCGGTGCCGACGCCGAGCGCGCGATCATGACGACGGACACCGTTCCGAAGTCGGCCCGCCACAGGGGCGAAGGCTGGTCGATCGGCGGCATGGCCAAGGGCGCCGGAATGCTCGCGCCGGGACTCGCCACGATGCTCGTCGTGCTCACGACCGACGCGGTGCTCGAACCGGGCGAACTCGACACGGCGCTGCGCCAGGCGACGCGGGCGAGCTTCGACCGGCTGGACAGCGACGGGTGCATGTCCACGAACGACCAGGTGACCCTCATGGCCTCGGGGGCGTCGGGCGTGCGGCCCGATCTCGCCGGGTTCGGACAAGCGCTGCTCGAGGTGTGCACGAGCCTTGTCGTGCAATTGCAAGCGGATGCCGAGGGCGCGAGCCACAGCATCGACATCGAGGTCGTGAACGCGGCCCGCGACGACGATGCGGTAGAGGTCGCTCGTGCGGTGGCGCGCAGCAACCTGTTCAAGGCGGCCGTGTTCGGCAATGACCCGAATTGGGGCCGGGTGCTCGCAGCGATCGGTACGACATCCGCCGAGTTCGACCCGTATGCGGTCGACGTGAGCATCAACGGCGTGCGCATCTGCTCGGCCGGGCAACCCGATCGCCCGCGCGAGGAAGTCGACATGGCGCGCGAGAAGACCCACGTGCTCATCGACCTCAAGGCGGGCGCGGCGACCGCCACCGTTTACACGAACGACCTCACCCACGACTACGTGCACGAGAACAGCGCCTACAGCTCATGACGATCACGGATGCTGCGGAAGACCCGCGCCGGGAGGGCGCGGCCGAGAAGGCCGCGACGCTCATCGAGAGCCTGCCGTGGCTCAAACGGTTCTCTGGCGAGACGATCGTGGTCAAGTTCGGCGGCA
>CAYRUW010000242.1:0-2644 GCA_964427465.1 uncultured Diaminobutyricimonas sp. | reverse complement strand
CGGTTGGTCTCGGTGCGTTGTTCTGCCGCGCGCAGCGCCGCGACGAGCTCGGCCGGCAGGCCGTCGATCGTGCCCACGTGCTGGATGCGCCAGCCGCCCAACCGCGAGAGGTCTTCAGCGAGGTCTGCGATGATCTCGAAGAGTTGCTCGAGCTCGTCGGCCGCACGCCCCGCGAGGTTGTCGGAGGAGAGCAAGTAGAGAGTGACGACGCGGATGCCCAGCTCGTCGCACCAGCCCAGGAACTCTCGCATTTTCGCGGCGCCTGCGCGGTGCCCGTGGCCGGAGGTCTCGAGCGCTCGCTGCCGTGCCCAGCGGCGGTTGCCATCGATAATCATCGCGACGTGCCCAGGCACGGCCGCACCGTCGAGACCACGCCGGATGCGTCGCTGATAGAGGCCGTAGAGCAGCCCGCGGCCGAGCGGGATTCGCCTCTCTCGCACACGCTAACGCTAACCCACCTTCTCAGGATGGCCGACGCCAAGGTCACGTAAAATCGCTGCATGAATGCGCGAGCCGAGGCACAGGTCGAGAAAGAACCAGCCACGGAACTGCCCAACGTGCCGCTCGTAGCGGATGCGGCTTCGTACGACGCCGAAACGAAACCCAGCTGGCGCGGCTGGATACATGCGGGCACTTTCCCGGTCGCATTCGCTGCCGGTGTCGTGCTCATCGCTCTCGCCGACGGCGCCGCCGCGAAGTGGAGTTCGGCGGTGTTCATGCTCACCTCGCTGCTGCTGTTCGGCATGTCGGCCACGTATCACCGGTTCCGCTGGGCACCGGCTACCAAGCGCGTGCTCAAGCGGGTCGACCACGCGAACATTTTCCTGCTCATCGCCGGCACCTACACGCCGATGTCGGTTCTGGCGCTGCCGACCGAAAAGGCGATCCTGCTGCTCTCTCTCGTGTGGGGCGGTGCGCTGCTCGGAATCAGCTTCCGCGTGTTCTGGATCGGCGCACCGCGCTGGCTGTACGTTCCGTTGTACGTGCTGCTCGGCTGGGCGGCGATGATGTATGTCGTCGATCTCGTCGAGGCCAATGTCGCGATGATGGTGCTCGTGCTCGTCGGCGGCGCGCTGTACACGGCCGGCGCAGCGATCTATGGGCTCAAGCGTCCCAATCCCGTCCCCGGTGCGTTCGGGTTCCACGAGATCTTCCACACGCTCACGGTGCTCGCGTTCCTGTGCCACTGGACCGCGATCCTGCTGGTCGCGATCGACCCGCCCCTGGCCTGAGCGCAGACGTCGCTGCCGTCGACCGTGGTTTGCGCCCCGCGGCCGGGCTTCACCGGCCTGCGGTCCGGTCCTCCGGTCCCGCTTCGCCCGCGTCGCGACGCTCCTGTTCGAGGCGTTCCTGTTCGAGGCGCTCCCGCACTTCGCCGCGGTAGCGGGTGCGGCGCACCCTTCGCGACATGTCGAGCACGAGCAGGATCGTGATCGCGGCGACCACGAAGATCGCTATGAACCCGATCACACCCGGCGTGACCTGGTCGGGATCCAGTTCGCCGGTGAGCGCCGTTGGCAGGAACACTCCGCCTCCTCGAATAGCCTGGAACCAGCCTATTGCCCGGGAGTGCCAGTGCCAGCCGAATCAGCCGCAGACGAGAGCTATCTACAGGCTCGCTACGGCACCCGGCCTACGCGCGGCCGACGTTATTGGTCTTGGATCGCGATCGCGCTGTTAGCCGGCGCGCTGGGCGCGTGGCTGCTGTGGAGCGCTTTCACATCGCCCTCGTCTAAGCTCGACTTCAAAGACCTGGGCTTCAGCCAGGTCGACCCGCACGGCATAACCATCAGCTGGCAGCTGACGGCGCCACCGGGCACGAACGCGGAGTGCGCCCTGCAGGCGCTCAACAGCCGCTTCGGCGTGGTCGGGTGGAAGATCGTCGAGGTCCCCGCGGCCGAGACGCGCACTCGGACGTTCACGGAACGTCTGCGCACCTCCGAGACCGCCGAGACAGGCTTGATATACCGCTGCTGGCTGACGTAAGCTCGATCATTCACGACGAGACCGGCCCGCTCGGCCGGTCTCATTTTCTTGAAAAGAGCACCATGACCGACACCTCCACCACCTGGTTGACGCAGAAGGCCTACGACCGCCTGCGCGCAGAACTCGAGCAATTGAGCGGTCCCGGCCGTGCCGAGATCGCCAAGCGGATCGAGGCAGCCCGCGAAGAGGGCGACCTCAAGGAGAACGGCGGATACCACGCCGCGAAAGACGAACAGGGCAAGATCGAGGCGCGCATCCGCGAACTCACCGAGCTGTTGCGCTCCGCCACCGTCGGCGAGCCCGCGGACGGCGGGTCCGTGCAGTCCGGCACTGTCGTCACCGCGAAGATCCAAGGCGAGAAAAGCGTCTTCTTGATCGGCAGCCGCGAGATAGCCGACGATGCGAGCGATCTCGACGTCTACAGCGAGCAGAGCCCGCTGGGCGCGGCGATCATCGGACTCGAGGCGGGCGAAAGCGTCTCGTACACGGCACCGAACGGCCGGGAGATCCGCGTCGAGATCGTCTCGGTCAAGCCCTACGACGGCTAATCGTCCCGCGGGTCGAGTAGCACAAAGCGCGTACCGAGACTGTCGGGAGCGGGTCTCGATACGGCCTGCGGCCTACTCGACCCACGTCGTACTCGCGGGTCGAGTAGCGC
>CAYRUW010000241.1:0-2648 GCA_964427465.1 uncultured Diaminobutyricimonas sp. | reverse complement strand
ACCCGCTGCTGCTTGAACATCGGGCTGTTCTTCGCCTCGGGCGATTGGTTCTTCGACATGATCTGCAGTTGCGTTATGAACTGCGAACTGGTCATGAGCACGATCATCACGATCGCGACGATGATCACCGCAAGGTTTCCTTCGGAGGTGCTGATCGACAAACGCAGCGGGGCTCCGAACAGTTCCGCGCCGGCGAATTGCGTGGCGAGCTGCTCGTTCAGCAGGCCGACGCCGGACTTCGAATGCTGCGCGTCGTTGAGCACCGAGAAAAGACCGAAGAAGATCGGCATCTGCAACAGCAGTGGCAGACACGAACTGAATGGGCTGGTGCCTGCCTTGCGGTAAGCGGCCATGGTCTCGCGCGACATCGCCTCCCGCGAGAACTGATCGCGCTTGCCACGGTACTTGTCCTGGATCTTCTTGATCTGGGGGGCTATCTCGAGCATCTTCCGCTGGCTCTTGATCTGCCGGACGAAGATCGGGATGAGCGCTGCTCGTACGACCAGAACCAGACCCACGATCGAGAACACCCAGGTGTAACCCGCGAACGGATCGAGTCCGATCGTCGTGAACAACGTGTGGAAGCCGACGAGGATGGCTTCGATCACCCACCGGATCGGCCACAGCAGAGTATTGAAGAATGCGAAGAGGTCCATATGGTTCTGATCAGCCCTTTCCGTGGCCGGTTACAACAACGAAGCCGGATCGCGTGACCCGGTAGCGATCGGCTCGAGCTCGCGGAACGTCATCCACACCGCCTGCCGCCCAGGGATGACACCGTGCTATGCGCCAGGTTCCGAGCGCCACACCGCGGATGACCCCGTGCAATTGAATCGCCTGCAATGCGTAGGCAGAGCAACTCGGATAGTACCGGCAGACGTCCCCGTACAGCGGCGATACGATCAACCTGTAGGCGCGCAGGATCAGCACGCACACGTTCCTGGGCAGGAGCGAGATCGACAACAGAACCCGCTTCATCCGATCACACCCTTCGCTTCCAGTGCGTACTGGAGCTCCGCCCGTAGCTGAGTCCAACTCGAATCAGCAGCCGCGGGCAGTGCTCGGACCACGATGTCGGTACCCGGCCGGATCGAATTCAGCAGCTCGCGGCCGGCCGCTCGCAATCGCCGTCGAACAAGGTTACGCCGAACAGCGTTGCCAACACCGCGGCCCACGATGAAACCGAAGCGAACAGGAGCGGAGCCTGCCTGCGAACGCACATAGCAGATGGTCGCCTCGCCGCTCACGCGACCACCACGGCGCACGATGGCACGGAAATCGTCGGGTTGGGTCACCCGGTTTCCTCGGGCGAGCAACTCAGACGCCTAGATCAGGCGGAGAGCTTGGTGCGCCCCTTGCGACGCCGAGCCGCAAGGATGGCACGACCCGCACGGGTCCGCATGCGAAGGCGGAAACCGTGCACCTTCGCACGACGACGGTTGTTCGGCTGAAAAGTTCTCTTGCTCATGGCTCATCTCCACCGCTTTTCGCGGCGACGTGGAAGGTGGGTCTACGCCGGATCCGGCTGAAGTCAACTGATTAAAAATACGGCCTCAGCGCACCGCGGTCAAACGGCGAACCGGCAAAAGAGACATTATCCACACTGCGCTGCACAGAAGGTGGTAACGACATGCCGTGGAGAACTAAGGTGTGTTTGAGAATCCCGTGCGTGAGCAAGGATGCGGCCAGTGCGTGATTGCAGGGCGAACACGGAGGCGGTAGCAGGGCTATCCGCGAAAAGTCCGCCATGGCAAGCGCGCGCACCAGCCGCACCGAAAGGGCGTGCGGGAATTTCGAACACACCCTAGGGTGTAGGAACGCGTTCTGTCGGGGGTAGAAGCGCTGCAGGTTCCGTGAACTAACGAGGTCCAACCGAGGACTCCGTATGCGGGAACCATTCACTCACCGTCTGAACCGGTGAACGATCATGTCGGAAAGCGTGCAGGAGGGATGCGGGACGAATGGCGGAAGCATCGGATCCGACCCGGGAGATCTGGGGATCGGTGCTTTCCATGCTGCTTTCCGACGAACGGGTGACCCCGCAATTGCAGGGATTCGTCAGCCTCGTCGAACCGCGCGGAGTCATGGCCGGCACGCTGTACCTGGAGGTTCCCAACGAACTCACGCGAGGGATGCTTGAGCAGCGAATCCGCGCACCTCTGCTGAGCGCGATCTCGAACCTGAACAGTGACGAGGTCGCCAATTTCGCGATCGTGGTGAACCCCGAGATAACCCACAACCTGCTCGAGTCGAAACCAGACTCGGCCACCGAACTGCCGTACCTCGAGCCGGCAGTGGTTTCACCTCCCGCCGAACGCGGTGCTACTGGGCGCCGCCCGGATTCGCGGCTCAATGCGAAGTACAGTTTCGACAACTTCGTCATCGGCGGCTCGAATCGCTTCGCCCACGCCGCGGCCGTCGCCGTCGCCGAAGCCCCGGCCAAGGCGTACAACCCACTGTTCATCTACGGCGAGTCGGGGCTCGGCAAGACCCACCTCGTGCACGCGATCGGGCATTACGCCGAAAGCCTGTACCCGGGGATCAGGGTCAGATATGTCAGCAGCGAAGAGTTCACCAACGACTTCATCAACTCGATCGCGAACAACCGTGCCTCGGTGTTCCAATCGCGGTATCGCGAGATCGACATC
>CAYRUW010000240.1:0-2704 GCA_964427465.1 uncultured Diaminobutyricimonas sp. | reverse complement strand
GGTGGCTCATCGAGTCGTTCGTCACATTCTCGGGGCTGAGCGCTGCGCTCCTGTTCGCGACATGGGGCTACATGCCCGAGGTGATTGCGGATGCTCGCGGCTGGCCGCCGATCCAACGGCTACTCGGCGTGCTCGAAGGCACTACGGGCGTCATCGCCGGGGCCGTCGCGGCCGTGGCGTTCCTGGCGATAGCGGTGCTGCCGCCGTTCCTGCTGCGCAACCACCCGGATGAGGTGCGGACCGTCGGCGACATCGGCGCGCTGCTCCCCCGCACCCGCGCCGAGTTGCGGTACGGGCTAGCGCTTTCCCTGAACGCGGGAGTGCTCGAAGAGGTGCTGTTCCGGCTCGCGTTCCCGGCCCTGCTGTTCGCGATCGTTGGCGACGGCGTGCTCGCCTTCGTGGCTGCGGCGGCGCTCTTCGGAATGCTGCACTCCTACCAGGGGCCGGTCGGCGTCACCGTGGCGGTCGTGCTGGGACTCGGGTTCGGGCTCGTGTACGTGCTGACCGGGTCGATCCTCGTCGTAATTCTCGCCCACATCGTGCTCGATTTGCGCACGCTCGTAATCATCCCGTGGGCCGTCACCGGACTGCGCGATGACGGCGAAGCGAAGCGACCCGCGCCGCAGGACGAGGCCTAGCCGGCTAGTCGGCGACGGCACGGGGCAGGCCGACCGCGGTCCGGCATCGGGTAGGCCCCCGGCTGTGCGGCACCGGCACGGGCCCAGCCCGCTACTCGGCGACGGCCACGGGAGTCTGCGCCACCGGCGCCCCGTAGAGCGAGTCGATCAGGGCCCCGGTCCACGCGACGAGGTCGCTGTCCAAGGCGACCTCGCCGCCGGAAGCCGGCAGCGGAACGCTCATCGAGGCGGTCTGTGCGAAATACTTCGCACCCGGGTACATCCGGTTCAGCCGGACCTGCATCGACTCTTCGAGCGGCCGGCCGGCGATCCGCAGGTTCTTGCCCATCGCGACGACTTCGCTGAGCCCCGCCTGCTGCGCTTGCCGCCTCAGCCTCGAGACGGCGATGAGGGTCTGCACGGCGGCCGGGGGTTCGCCATAGCGGTCGGTGAGTTCCTCGAGCACCGAGTCGATCGCGTTCTCTGCGGATGCCGGTGCGGCCGCCGTCGACAGCTTCTGGTAGGCCTCGAGTCGCAAGCGCTCCGATTCGACGTACTCTTCGGGAATGTGCGCGTTCACCGGCAGTTCCAGTCGCAGTTCGGTCTGCCCTTCGGCCACGTCGCCGCGGAATGCGCTCACCGCCTCCCCGATCATCCGCAGATAAAGGTCGAAGCCGACCCCCGCGATGTGCCCGGACTGCTCTCCGCCGAGCAGGTTGCCCGCGCCACGGATCTCCAGGTCTTTGAGCGCGATCTGCATTCCGCCGCCGAGTTCGCTGTTCGCGGCGATGGTCGACAGCCGGTCGTGGGCGGTCTCGCTCAGCGGTTTGCTCTCGTCGTAGAGGAAGTAGGCGTAGGCCCGCTCCCGGCCCCGCCCCACCCGGCCCCGGATCTGGTGCAGCTGGCTCAGCCCGTATTTGTCCGCCCGGTCGATGATCAGAGTGTTCGCGTTGGCGATGTCTATTCCGGTTTCGATGATCGTCGTCGAGACGAGCACGTCGAACTTACGCTCCCAGAAATCGACCATGACTTGTTCGAGCCTGGATTCGCTCAGCTGGCCGTGTGCGACGGCGATCCGCGCCTCCGGTACGAGCTCTGCGAGTTGCGCGGCCGCGCGGTTGATGCTCGACACCCGGTTGTGCACGTAGAACACTTGACCCTCGCGCAGCAGCTCGCGGCGGATAGCGGCGGCGACCTGCTTGTCGTTGTAGGGCCCGACATAGGTCAGGATCGGATGCCGGTCTTCGGGAGGCGTGGCGAGCGTCGACATCTCCCGGATACCCGTGACCGCCATCTCGAGCGTGCGCGGGATCGGCGTGGCGCTCATCGCGAGCACGTCTACGTTGGTCTTGAGCTTCTTGAGCGCATCTTTGTGCTCGACGCCGAACCGCTGTTCCTCGTCGACGATCACGAGGCCGAGATCTTTGAACTTGACCTTCTCGCCGAGCAACCGGTGGGTGCCGATGACCATGTCGAGGCTGCCGTCGGCGAGTTGCTGGATCGTCTCACGCGCTTCCTTGTCGGTCTGAAACCGGCTGAGCGCCCGCAAGTGCACGGGGAACCCGGCGAATCGTTCGGTGAAGGTCTCCGTGTGCTGCTTCACCAGCAGGGTCGTCGGAACGAGCATGGCTACCTGCTTGCCGTCCTGGATGGCTTTGAAGGCCGCGCGCACCGCGACTTCGGTCTTGCCGTAGCCGACGTCGCCGCTCAACAGCCGGTCCATGGGGATCGGCCGCTCCATGTCGGCTTTGACCTCGTCGATCGTGGTGAGCTGGTCGGGCGTCTCGGCGAACGGGAACGCTTCTTCGAGTTCACGCTGCCATGGGGTGTCGGGCCCGAAGGCGTGGCCCTTCGACGCCATGCGCGCCGAATACAACTTGACGAGTTCCACAGCGATGTCGCGCACGGCCTTGCGGGCGCGGCCTTTCGCAGCGGCCCAGTCGCTGCCGCCCATCTTGCTCAACGACGGCGCTTCGCCGCCGACATAGCGGGTGAGCAGATCGAGCTGGTCGGTCGGCACGAAAAGCTTGTCACCGGGGTAGCCGCGCTTGGACGGCGCGTATTCGAGCACGAGGTACTCGCGCGTG
>CAYRUW010000239.1:0-2709 GCA_964427465.1 uncultured Diaminobutyricimonas sp. | reverse complement strand
GTCAGCTGGCTCGGCGAATACGTCGACCTGCCCGACGACGTCACCGCCGAGCATTTGCACGCAGCGCTCGTGCGGGTCGGCCTCGAAGAAGAAGATGTGCACGAATTCGGCATCCGCGGGCCCGTCGTCGTGGGCCAGGTGGTCGAGTGCGCCGACGAACCTCAGGCCAACGGCAAGACGATCCGCTGGTGCCAGGTCGACGTGGGGCCACTGCCCGCCGAAGACTCGGCGCAAGACGGCAAGTCCGGGCGGGACATTCGCGGCATCGTGTGCGGTGCACACAACTTCGCTGTCGGCGACAAAGTAGTGGTCACGCTGCCGGGCGCGGTACTGCCGGGACCGTTCCCGATCTCGGCACGCAAGACGTATGGGCACATCTCCGACGGCATGATCGCTTCGGAGCGGGAACTCGGCCTCGGCGACGAGCATTCGGGCATCCTCGTTCTCGGCACTCTCGGGCTCGATCCTGAACCTGGCGCGGATGCGATCGACCTGCTCGGACTGAACGATTTCGCGGTCGAAGTCAACGTGACGCCGGACCGCGGTTACGCGTTCTCGATCCGCGGCATCGCACGCGAATATTCGCACGCCACCGGCGCCGCCTTCACCGACCCCGCCGATGCGCCGTTGCCGGCGCGCGACCCGCAAGGAGCGCACTTCCCGGTGTCGGTCGAAGACCAGGCACCGATCCGGGGCCGGACCGGGTGCAGCGTGTTCGTCACTCGCGCGGTTCGCGGCATCGACCCACGACGCCCCACGCCCGCGTGGATGCGTGCGCGGTTGAAGCTCGCCGGCATCCGCTCGATTTCACTGCCCGTGGACATCACCAACTACGTGATGCTCGAACTCGGGCAGCCGATCCACGGTTACGACCTCGCCAAGCTGAGCGGGGGCATCACCGTGCGCCGCCCCGAGCCGGGGGAGCGACTGCAGACGCTCGACGGCGTCGTGCGCGACCTAGACCCGGAAGACCTGCTCATCGCCGACGAGTCGGGGCCGATCGGCCTGGCCGGCGTGATGGGCGGGGCGTCGACCGAAATCTCGGACACGACCGCGGACGTGCTCATCGAGGCAGCCAACTTCGACCCGATATCGATTGCTCGCACTGCCAGGCGACACAAGTTGCCCAGCGAGGCGTCGAAGCGCTTCGAGCGCGGGGTCGATCCGGAGGTCGCCGAAGCCGCGGCGGCGCGCGTCGTGCAATTGCTCGTCGAACTCGCCGGCGGAACGGCCGACGACCTCGGTTCGGTGCTGCGCGACGTTCCGTCGCGGCAGGCGATCGAGCTGCCGCTGGGCTACCCGGCCGCGCTCGTCGGCGTCGACTACACGACGGAAGAGGTGACCTCCGCGCTCACCATCGTCGGGGCCGAGGTGCGCAAGGCCGACGGCATGCTCGAAGTCACCCCGCCGAGCTGGCGACCGGATCTGACCGGCAAGGCCGAACTCGTCGAAGAAGTGGCCCGGATCGCCGGCTACGCGCGAATCCCCTCGGTGCTGCCCACGGCGCCGCCGGGACGCGGGCTGACCCGCGAACAGCGTTTGCGCCGTGCCGCTGCCCAGGTGCTCGCCGCGAACGGCGCGACCGAAGTGCTCGCCTATCCGTTCGTCTCCGAAGCGATGCAGCGCACTTTCTCGGGAGACGCGCCCTCGGTGCGGCTGGCCAACCCACTCGACGCCGAAGTGCCGCTCTTGCGACGCTCGCTGCTGCCCGGACTAGTCGAGATTGCGCACCGCAACCTCTCGCGCGGGCTCACCGACCTGAAACTGTTCGAGATCGGCACGGTGTTCCTGCCGGAGCCCGGTCGCGAATACGGCACGGAACACATCCCGGTCGGCGACCGGCTGCCCGACCAGGGCGTACTCGACGCCTTGTACGACTCGATTCCGCCCCAGCACTGGCACGTCGGCGGGCTGTTCCTGGGAGAGACCGTGCCCAGGCAAGCGGGGCTCGCGGGAGTGCCGGCAGGTCTTGGCGATGCCCTGGATGCGTCCCGCCAGCTCGGTGCTGCGCTCGGCGTGGAACTGCGTGCCGAGGCGGGCGAGCATGTCGCCTTGCATCCGGGGCGCACGGCGCGCTTGTTCGCCGGGTCGACCGAAGTGGGTTTCGCGGGCGAGCTGCTGCCGGCACTCGCAGAGCAGCTGCACTTGCCGCGGCGCGTGGCCGTCGTCGAGGTCGACCTCGATGCTCTCATCCGTGCGGCACCTGCCGAGGTCAACCCGGTGCCGATCGCGACGCATCCGGCTGCAACCCAGGACTTGTCGCTCGTGGTCGCCGAGAGCGTGCCCGCGGGCGAGCTCCTGGCGACCGTTCGCGAGGGCGCGGGCGAGCTGCTCGAGCACATCGCGCTCGTCGACGACTACCGCGGCAAAGGCCTCGACGCCGACACCAAGTCGCTGACTTTCGCCTTGCGGTTCCGCGCCGCGGACCGTACCCTCACTGCGGCCGAGGCCACCGACGCGAAGCTCGCGGGCGTCGCCCTCGCGGCCGCCCGTCACAACGCCACCATCCGCCAATAGCCCGCACCTTCTGGGTCGAATGGCCGCAGGCCGCCCGTGGGTCGAGTAGGCCGCAGGCCGCCCCGCGGGTCGAGTAGGCGGCTTAGCCGCCGTATCGAGACCCCCATGAACCGGTCTCGATACGCGCTGCGCGCTACTCGACCCGCGGGTGCTCGACGGATGCCCGTGGGTCGAGTAGGCGGCGTAGCCGCC
>CAYRUW010000238.1:0-2724 GCA_964427465.1 uncultured Diaminobutyricimonas sp. | reverse complement strand
GCGGCGACCACGAAACCTCGCCCGAGGCGATCCGGCGCATCGACGCGCTCGCGAACCGGTCGTTCACGAACCCGATCCTGCGTGGTGAATACCCGGCGGATCTGCTCGAGGACACCGCAAAGGTCACCGACTGGTCCTTCGTGCACGCCGACGACCTCGAACAGATCGCGCAGCCGCTCGATGTGCTCGGCGTCAACTACTACTCGACGGTCACGGTGCGGATGTGGGACGGCACCTCGCCCAGGCAGAACGCCGACGGCCACAAGGACGTCGGCGGCTCCGCGTGGCCGGGCAGCCGCGATGTCGAGTTCCTCGTGCAGCCCGGACCGTACACCGCGATGGGCTGGAACATTGCCCCCGACGGCCTCGAGCAATTGCTCGTGTCGTTGTCCGAGCAGTTCCCCGGGGTGCCGCTCATGATCACCGAGAACGGGGCCGCGTTCGAGGACCGGGTCGTGGCCGGGCGGGTGCCGGATGCCGATCGCACCGACTATTTGCGGCGCCACTTCACAGCGGCGCATCGAGCGCTCGCGAGAGGTGTCGACTTGCGCGGCTATCTCGTGTGGTCGTTCCTGGACAACTTCGAATGGGGATACGGCTACACGAAACGCTTCGGGATCGTCCGCGTCGACTACGAGACCCAGGAGCGGATCGTGAAAGACAGCGCGCTGTGGCTCGCGGAGCTCGTGCGCACCCGCCGGATCCCGGATGCACCGGCGTGAGACAGTAGTCGCGTGACCATGGGCTGCGGTGCACTGACGACCGGGGTGCGCTGATGGCGCCCTCCCCGACGCCGGCCGAGGCGGCACGCCGGCGAAACCTCGCAACCGTGCTCGGCCTAGTGCACCGCGAGCGCGAGATCTTGCGGTCGAGGCTCACAGCGCTCACGGGTTTGAACCGCTCGACGGTCGGCGACCTCGTGGGCGAACTCGTCGAACTCGGGCTCGTGGTCGAGGCCGTGCCCGAGGCGGGCTCGTCGTACTCGGTGCCGGGGCGGCCGTCGCCGGTCGTGCGACCAGACCCACGGGTCGTCGCTGTGGCGGTCAACCCGGAGCTGGATGCGATCACCGCCGGGGTGGTGGGATTCGGCGGAGCCGTGCTCGAGCGCGAGCGCCAGCCCACGCGCGGGCGCACGAGCCCCGCCGAGATGCTCGATGCGACGGCGGCCGTCGTCGCATCGCTCGTGGCAAGGCTGGACTCCGAGCACCGGGTCGCCGGAATCGGCGTGGCCGTGCCCGGCCTCGTGCGCGCATCCGACGGCCTCGTGCGCAACGCGCCGCACCTGGGCTGGCGGGAGGAGCCGTTCGCCGCACGGCTTGCCGAACGCCTCGGCCGGTCCGTCGTCGCGGCCAACGACGCGAGTCTGGGCATGCGCGCAGAGAGCACGTTCGGTGCGGGGCGCGGCTCGGAGCACCTTGTTTATCTGAACGGCGGCGCATCCGGGATCGGCGGCGGCATCCTCTCCGACGGAGCACCGCTCGCGGGCGTCGACGGCTACGCCGGCGAGATCGGGCACACGCTCGTCACGCCGGGCGGTGCGGTGTGCCATTGCGGTGCGACCGGATGCCTGGAGAGCGAAGTCCGGCGCGAGCGGCTGCTGCGGGTGCTTGAAATCGAGGATGCGGATGACGACGAACTCGAGCGGGCGCTGCTGACCGGCACTTCGGGTGCCGTCCGGTCGGAAGTGAACCGCCAGCTCACGGTGCTCGCGCTCGCGCTCGGGAATGTCGTCAACACGCTGAACCCTGGTCTCATCGTGCTGGGCGGTTTCCTCTCGGCGCTGCACGCTTCGGCTCCGGACACGCTCGAGTCTTTGCTCACCGCGCGCGGGCTGTCGGCGCCGCGCGAGTCGGTGCGCGTGGTGCGCGCGGAGCTCGGGGCGAACCGGCTGCTCATCGGTGCCGCCGAACTCGCGTTCGACCGTGTGCTCTCGGACCCGGCGCGCTACACGCAGGCCACCTCGCGAGCCGAGTGACCGCAGCGGCCGTGGGTCGAGTAGCCGCGAAGCGGCCGTGGGTCGAGTAGCCGCGCAGCGGCTGTGGGTCGAGTAGCCGCGCAGCGGCTGTGGGTCGAGTAGCCGCGAAGCGGCCGTGGGTCGAGTAGCCGCGAAGCGGCTGTGGGTCGAGTAGCCGCGAAGCGGCGTATCGAGACCCCTTCGCGTGGTCTCGATACGCGGGCGTTGCCCGCTACTCGACCCGCGGTTTCGGTTACGTGGGCCGGGTGACCGCGAGCAGCCGTAGGTCGAGTTACCGCGAGCAGATCGTGGGTCGAGTAGCCGCGAAGCGGCGTATCGAGACCCCTCGCGGGTTGAGCGTAGACTGATCCCACCGGACCGAAAGCGTTCCGGATCCCCGGAACGCCACGGTCCGAGTGCTCTGCTCGGTCGCGGCGCCTCTTCGTCACCTCAAGGAACCCGCCGTTGACCACCGTCGTGCACCCGGGCGACTCGTTATCGGGTCGCCAGCGTCTCGTCTACGTGCTCGTGCTCGGTGCGCTCACCGCGCTCGGACCGTTCACGGTCGACTTGTACTTGCCCGCGTTCCCGGTGCTCGAAGACCACTTCGCGGTCACGGATGCCGCGATCCAGTCCACGCTCACCGCCACCATGGTCGGTTTCGGGCTCGGGCAATTGTTCGTGGGCCCTTGGAGCGACAAGGTGGGCAGGCGGATGCCGCTGGTCATCGGCACCGCCGTGCACATCCTGGGCAGCCTCGGCGCATGCCT
>CAYRUW010000237.1:0-2732 GCA_964427465.1 uncultured Diaminobutyricimonas sp. | reverse complement strand
GCCGGCGACTGGAGCAGGATCGCGCCCGCGTTCGGCGACGGCGTCGCAGAAGGGGCCCGCTTCTTCCAAGCGCACGGCTACATCCCGATCAATCACACCTATGTGATCAGGGGGGAGGTGTACCGCAAGCATCCCTGGATAGCACTCAACCTTTGCACCGCGTTCCTGGCCGCCAAGCACGCCGCACAACGGCAGCACTTCGAGAGCATCCCGCTCGGACTCGTGTTCCGGTGGGAGTACCTCGCCAAGACCCGCGAGGTTCTCGGCGAGGACCCGTTCCCGTACGGGCTTGAGGCCAATCGCGACGTCCTCGAGTCGATGATCCGCTACTCACACGAGCAGGGTCTGATTCCCGAGGTCTTCCCGCTCGACGACTTGTTCGCGCCGAGCACGCTGCATTGGAAAGGCACCAGCGCAGTGAAGGGCTGAGCACCCCTTGTGCTCTATTCACGTTTCATAGGAGAAACACGCATGACTGCACCAACTCAACGGCGAGCACGCAAAGTCCTCGCCATGGCAAAACCGGCCGCGCTCATCGCCGCGGCCGCGATGGTACTGACCGGCTGCGGCCCCGCCGACGGCGGCACCGACGCCGGGCCGAGAGAGGCCGAAGAGCGGGCCACGGCGGTCTACGAGAAGTACTCGACGATCACGGGTTCCGAGCGCGAAGCAGGGCTGCTCGCGGATGCCGTAGAGGCAGGCGGGCAGATCACCGTCTACACCTCCAACTCGGCGATCGACGCGATCATCGACGGCTTCGAAGAGAAGTTCCCCGACCTGACCGTGAACACCTACCGGGCAACTCCGGAAACCTTCTTGCAGCGGTTCTTCCAAGAGCAGGAGGCCGGCTACTACGGGGTAGACGTGGTCGAAGACGCCGACGTCACACTCGTGACCAAGGAAGGCCTGGTCGGCGATTACGTGAACGACGAGATCACCTCGCAGATCCGGGGCCTCGACGACGTGCAGGGGCAATTCATCCCGACGCGTGCCGGCGCCTTCGTCGTCGCCTGGAACACCGACGCCGTGGACGAGTCCGAGATTCCGGACGATCTGTGGGGCTTCGCCGACCCGAAGTGGGAAGGCCGGCTCTCGATGGCCGACGCGGACTGGCCGTGGTACATGACCTTGTCGAAGCACTACATCGAACAAGGACACACCCAAGAGGAAGTGGACGAGCTGTTCACGACGCTCGGTTCCTACTCGACTATCGTGCCCAGCCACACCCTGCAGGCTCAGCTTCTGGCTGCGGGCGAATTCGACATCGCGCTCACGGCGTTCAACCACTCGGTCGACCTCGCCGCCGCGGATGGCGCGCCCGTGACCTGGAAGCGGTCCGACGGCTCTGCGACGGAGCCGGTCGTGTTCCACCTGGAGGGCGCGGTCCCCGTGATCAACGCGCCGAACCCGGCCGGTGCCCTGCTGTTCATCGATTACATGCTCACCGGTGGGCAGGAGATCATGGCCAGCATGTTCCGTCCGACATCCATCCCCCAGGGCGGTGAGGACCTGTTCGCCGGTGTCGAGACGATCTTCGTCGACATCAACGAGTACCTCAACAACCGCGAGGAGTGGGAGCCGAAGTACCTCGAGTTCATGAACGCGGGTACTCCGACGCAGCGCTAACCCCTCAGTGCGGCGGCGCGGGCGTCACCCGTGCCGCCGCACTCCGAAACATCCTTCAGAACGGACGACAATGTCAGTTGCAACAAAGGCCAGGGTCGCGCCCCCTGTGCCGGAGTCTCCCCAGCAGAGTCGCTGGCTCGCCAAGCTCACATCGCTGCTCTCGGTGCGCAACATCGTCGTGGTTGCCGTGGTCATCATCATCGGCTACCTCGCTCTCGTACCCCTGCTGTACTTGCTCTACCGCACCTTCTTCGAGACCGGAACCTTCTCCCTGGACGCTTTCGCCCGTGCCTACGACGCCGTGGGCATCGGCGAAATGGTCATGAACTCGTTCGTATTCGCGGGCGGAAGCGCTCTGCTCGCGCTCGTGGTCGGCACGTTCCTCGCCTACGTCACGGTCCGGACCGACGCTCCGTTCCCCGGACTCGTGTTCGCCGCCTCCCTGGTGCCGCTCATCATCCCCGGCGTGCTCTACACGATCGCTTGGATCCTGTTGTCGAGCTCGAACATCGGCGTGCTCAACCAAATACCGAACGCGCTCTTCGGCGCACCCTTCTTCGACGTCTTCTCGATGCCCGGCATGATCTGGGTCGAAGGCACGCACAACGCTCCGCTGGTCTACCTGTTCATGGTCGCGGCGTTCAAGTCGATGGACCCCTCGCTCGAAGAGTCGGCGATGCTCTCGGGTGCGACGCGCTCGCGGATGATCCGCAAGATCACCCTGCCGCTCGTGCGTCCCGCACTTGCCGGGGCAGCGCTGATCATGGTCGTCCGCGGGCTCGAGGGCTTCGACGTGCCCGCACTGCTGGGCATCCCCAAGGGCATCTTCGTCTTCACGAGCCGCATCTTCTACGAGATGCAGACCTTCCCCATCGATGCCGCTGCCGCCGGGTCGATCTCGATCACCCTGCTGCTCGTCGCGATTCTGGGCGTCTGGCTCACCTCGAAGTCCAGCACCGGCAAGCAAGGCCAGTTCAGCACCGTGACCGGCAAGGGATTCCGGCCGCGTCCGCTCGAATTGCGCAAGGCCAAGCCCGTCGTCGGCGGACTCGTACTGCTTTATTTCGGGGTCACCACGCTCCTGCCGGTCGGCATCCTGCTCTATG
>CAYRUW010000236.1:0-2799 GCA_964427465.1 uncultured Diaminobutyricimonas sp. | reverse complement strand
GACCATGCCGCGCGGATGTCCGGACGGATGCCGCGCCGCCGCGAGGTGCGCCGGATCGCGCACGAGGTGCTCGAGCGCTTCGGCCTCGTGGAGGTGTCGAGCAGCCTGGGCGAGGACCTCGGGGCGGGGCTCCGCAGGAGGGTCGAGGTGGCCCGTGCGATGGCCGCACAGCCCTCGATCCTGCTGCTGGACGAACCGGCTGCCGGGCTGACCATCACCGAGCGCGACGAGCTGGCGAAGCTCATCCGGCAGATCGCCGCAGATGACACCGCCGTGCTCGTGACGGAGCATGCCTCGGACTTCCTGTTCACGATCTCGCACGAGATCGTCGTCATGAACTTCGGCAAGGAGCTCCGCCGCGGCGAACCGGACGAGATCAAGAACGACAGCGATGTCGTGTCGGCCTACCTGGGGTGAAGAAGATGAACGACGCGATCCTCGAGATCAACGGACTCAACGCCATCCGCGGCAACACCGTCGTGGTGCGCGACATCAACTTCGCGCTCCAGCGGGGCGAGGCGCTCGGGCTGCTCGGCGCCAACGGCGCAGGCAAGACGACGATCGTCGACGCGATCTGCGGCTTCGCCAAGAAGGATGCCGGCACGGTGCGCTTCAACGGACAGGACATCAGCCGACTTCGCCCGTTCCGCGTGGCGGGCAAGGGCGTGCTGCAGGTGTCGCAGGACCGCGAGCTCTTCGGAGTGCTCACGGTCGAGGAGAACCTCGTGCTCGGCGCGCGAGCTCTCAACGCGAAGCGTCCGGGGCGTCCCGGCGCGCTCGAGCGGGTGTTCGAGTTGTTCCCGCGCCTGCGCGACCGCCGCACTCAGAAGGCCGGCTCGCTCAGCGGCGGCGAGCAGCAGATGCTCGCGATCGGTCGTGCCCTCATGGGCGAGCCGGAGGTGCTCATCCTCGACGAGCCGACGTCCGGGCTCGCGCCCGTGCTCGTGAAGGAGGTCGCCGACTACCTCGCGATGCTGCGCGAGCAGGGACTCAGCATCCTGCTCGTCGAGCAGAACGTCAACGTCGCCCTCGGCGTGTGCGACAGGTTCCTCGTCGTGCGCAATGGCGAGACCGTCTTCGACGGGCGGCAGGACGACTTCGGCCCCGACCCCATCGCCGCGCTCGGGCGCCTCTACGTCTAGCGCAACTGAAAGGAGCAGCACATGGTGAACGAGTTCGACCTGCGTCTGGACGGGGGTCGCGTCGTGACGCCGAGTGGTGTCATCGACGCCGACATCGCGATTCGAGACGGGCGGATCGCCGCCCTGCTCGAGCGCGGCGCTCCGGGGACATCGTCCGAGCTGGTCGACATCTCCGGACGCACCGTGATGCCCGGCGCGGTCGACGCGCACGTGCACCTCGGCGCGAACATCGCCGGTCCGCACGAGCCGGGCGAGGCGGGCCCCGAGACCGCGAGCGCGGTCGCGGGCGGCGTGACGACGATGCTCGCCTACCTCATCGGACCGGATGGCTACGACGCGTCGTTCGAGAAGTCGCACGACATGATGAGCCGGTACTCGCACACCGATTTCGGGTTCCACTTCTGCATCGTCACGCGGGAGCAACTCGCCGAGATCCCGCGCTACGCCGCGGAGCTGGGCGTGTCGAGTTTCAAGTTCTTCATGAACTTCCGGGGTGAGGAGGGCGCCTACCTGGGCGTGCCGGGCGCAGACGACTCCTTCATGTACGACCTGCTGCGCATGGGCGCGGAGACCGGGGTGCTCATCAACGCGCATGCCGAGAACGTCGAGCTCATCTGGCGGCTGCGCGACGACATCCCCCAGGCACCGGATGCCGGCCTGCGCGAGTGGTACGCCACCCGTCCGCCCTTCGTCGAAGCGGAGGCCGCTCAACGGGCCGCCTATCTGGCGGGCGTGCTCGGGGCCTCGCTCTACGTCGTGCACGTGAGCTCGCGCGAACCGCTCGACGCCATCCAGCGGCAGCGCGCGTACACCCCGAATGTGTTCATCGAGACGTGCCCGCACTACCTCACGCTCACCCAGGACAGCCCCGCGGGCTCGCGCGCCAAGGTCAACCCGCCCTTGCGCGTCGACGACGACCGGGAGGCGCTGTGGGAGGCGGTGCGCGATGGGCGGGTGGACACCATCGGCTCCGACCACGTTCCGCGGCACTTCAGCGCGAAGGACAAGAGCATCTGGGCGGCATCCGCCGGATTCCCCGGCACCGGAACCCTGCTGCCGACCCTGATCAGCGAAGGGCACGTGCGGCGCGGGATCCCGCTCGAGCGCATCGCGGAGGTCACCGCCGAGCGCCCGGCCCGGCTGTTCGGCATGTACCCGCAGAAGGGCCGCATCGCGGTCGGCGCGGATGCTGACCTCGCCATCGTCGACCTGGACGCGAGCGACACGATCGAGGCGGCACGACTGCACAGCGCGGCGGAGTACACGCCCTGGGAGGGCGCGACCCTCGACTGCCGCATCACCGACACGCTCGTGCGCGGCCGTTTCGCCATGCGGGACGGTGTCGTGACCGAGCCGGCCGGACGGTACCTGCCGCGCCCGCACTCGGGCGCGGCAGCGTTGGCCACGTCGTGAGTCCCGACGTTTTCTACATCACAGAGGAGGAACAATGACCAACACATCCAGCACCCCGTGGGCCGGAGTCATCACCGAGGAGGACGAGCGCCGCTACGCCGCGGCCCGCTTCGGCGGCTCGGGGGGTGTCGGCAAGCGCCCGGCCCTGCTCATCATCGACGTGCAGTACCGCACGACGGGAGACACCCGCAAGCCGTTCTTCGAGTCGATCAAGGACTACCCGACCAGCTGCGGTGAGATGGCG
>CAYRUW010000235.1:0-2878 GCA_964427465.1 uncultured Diaminobutyricimonas sp. | reverse complement strand
CGAGCTGGGCATCCGCGTCGTCACTCTCTACTTGCTCTCCTCCGACAACCTCGCCGGGCGTGCGACCGACGAACTCGAACAGCTCTTCGAGATCATCGCAGACCTCGCCGAAGACCTCTCGCGGTTGGGCGGCTGGCGCATCCAGCACGTGGGCACGATCGAAGGCCTGCCGGCCGAACTCGTCTCCGCGCTACGCGCCGCCGAGCAACGCACTGAGACCAACCGGGGCTTGCACGTGAACCTCGCGGTCGGCTACGGCGGTCGCAGGGAGATCGCGGATGCTGTGCGCAGCATCGTCGCCACCCACCAGCGCGACGGCAAGACTTTGGACGAGCTCGCCGAGTTGCTCACCCCCGAACTCATCGCCCAGCATTTGTACACTGGCGGTCAACCGGACCCGGATCTCGTGATCCGGACCTCGGGCGAGCAGCGGTTGAGCGATTTCATGCTCTGGCAGAGCGCACACAGCGAGTTCTACTTCGTCGAAGCGCTCGGGCCGGATCTGCGCGAAGTGGATTTCCTGCGCGCGTTGCGCGATTATTCGCGTCGGCATAGGAGGTACGGACAGTGACCACGATCGAGGACTTCGTAGCGACGTTCGAGGAGGAGCCCGGCTATCTCGACTTCGCGGCGGTCGGGCCGATCGGCACGGTGGTGCAGGCGGAGTCGAATTCGCTCGCGGCCTTGCTCGCCGGGTCGCGCTTCGGCACGCGTCCGCTGCTGTTCGAGCAAGGCGACCGCGTGCGCGAGGCGGTCGGTCGCCTCAGCGGTTTCGCCGCGGACCAGATCGTGTTCCAGCCGAACACGAGCCAGGGCCTCATGCACGCGATGTTCGGGATCACGGGTGCTGTCGCGATGTCGCCTGCCGAGTTCCCGAGTCTCACCTATGCGGTCACGCGTGCGGCCGAGTCGCTCAACGTTGTCTCGCCGCTGTGGCTCGAGACCGACCATGGACGGGTCACCCCCGGCAACTTGCGCAAACAGCTCACGAGCGCGACGACCGCAGTCGCGGTGAGCTTGGTCGACTACCGAACGGGATACCTGGTCGATCTCGAGGGCATCCGCCAGGTGATCGGCGACCGCTTGCTGATCGTCGACGCCATCCAGGGGTTCGGGGTCGCAGATGTGCCCTATGAGCTTGCCGATGTCGTGGTCAGCGGTGGCCAGAAGTGGGTTCGCGCCGGCTGGGGTACGGGGTTCATGGCGTTGAGCGAGCGCGCCATCGACCATCTCACGCCCGTGTGGTCCGGGTTCGTCGGCACCGACGACGAAGACATGCCGCCAGCGGAGCTGCTCGCCCCCGCGCGATCGGCGAAAGCGTTTCAGGTGAGCAATCCCGACCCGATCGCGCAAGCCCGGTTCGCGGCGGCGCTCGAGCAGATCGCCGAGGTGGGTGTTGCGACGATCGCGCAGACGCTCGTCGAGAAGGCAGGACGGGTGATCGAGATCGCGGACGAGTTCGCAATCCCAGTCGTCTCGCCTCGCGACGCGTCAGAGCGGGCCGGCATCGTCGTGCTCGAACCGCAACCCGATCAGCTCACGGTGCTGAGCGCTGCCTTGCACAACCACGGGGTGACGGTGACCCAGCGCGAGGGCCGGGTGCGGATCAGCCCCCATGTGACCACGACCGACGAGACCTTCGAAGTGCTGCACTCCGCGTTGCTGTCGTTCTCGACCGCGACCGCAGTCTGATCGCCGAGCGCGTCCTGCTGGCGTGTCGATTCGACCGCTCGCAGGACGAGCGACATAGCGTCGAGGTGTCGGGCACCGCGCCCGGCCGGAACGGCCAGCAAGTCGCGTTCCGTGACCCATGTGGCCGCTCCGCGGAAGGCAGCCGGTTGCTTGAGGCAGCCGGGGATGGAGTGGTAGTGGTCGCGCTCGAGAACCCCAAGCAGAACAACGGCCGGTCTGAGACGGCAACGCGGAAGCAGGGGGAGCGCACCTTCGTGCTCGACACCTCCGTTCTGCTGAGCGACCCGCAAGCGATCTTCCGCTTCGCCGAGCACTCGGTGGTGCTGCCCGTGGTCGTGGTCACCGAACTCGAGGCGAAACGCCACGATCCGGAGATCGGCTTCTTCGCCCGGCAGGCGCTTCGAAACCTGGACGATCTGCGAGTACGGCACGAACGACTGGACTTCCCGATCGCGGTGAACGCCGAGAACGGCTCGCTGCGCGTGGAACTCAACCACTCGAACATGGCGGTGCTGCCGTCGGGTTTGCAATTGGGCGACAACGACTCGCGCATTCTCGCAGTGGCGATGAACCTCGCGAACGACGGTCTCGCGGTGACCGTCGTCTCGAAGGATCTGCCGATGAGAGTCAAGGCCGCCTCGATCGGTCTTGCGGCGGAAGAGTATCGCGCCGAGCTCGCCATCGACTCGGGTTGGACGGGCCTGGCCGAGTTGAACCTGAGCGGCAAGCAAATGGCCGAGCTCTACGACAGCGAACGGTTGCGCACGAAACTCGTGGCCGAGTTGCCGCTCAACACCAACCTCGTTATCCATTCGGAACGTGGTTCGGCCCTAGGCCGGGTCTCGGGCGGCGGCGAGCTGAGGCTCGTGCGCGGCGACCGCGACGTGTTCGGCGTGCACGGGCGCAGTGCGGAGCAGCGGCTCGCGATCGACATGCTGCTTGACCCGGAGATCGGCATCGTCTCGCTCGGCGGCCGGGCCGGCACGGGCAAGTCGGCTCTGGCCTTGTGCGCCGGGCTCGAGGCGGTGCTCGAGCGGCAGCAGCACCGCAGGATCCTGGTGTTCCGCCCGTTGTATGCGGTGGGCGGTCAGGATCTCGGGTTCTTGCCGGGGGACCAGGTCGAGAAGATGAATCCCTGGGGCCAGGCCGTGTTCGACACACTAGGCGCCCTGGTGAGCGACAATGT
>CAYRUW010000234.1:0-2888 GCA_964427465.1 uncultured Diaminobutyricimonas sp. | reverse complement strand
GGTGATCAAACGCCGCGCGGAGCTCGCCGGGCTGCGATCTCCCGCGGAGTTCGCCCAGTCGTGGCACATTCTCGTGAAGGGCTCGATCATCGGCGCGCTCAGCGGCGATCTCGACGCCGCCAACCGGGCCAAGGCCATGGGCGCGAGCCTGATCGAGGATTACCGCTGATCAACGCACCGCTCGCGTCGGCGAACCCGGCGGGCGATTCGGAGGCCCGGCGGCAAGTCGAACTGCCGCATTCCGCTGACGTTCCCGGCGACGTCGGCGGCCCGGTACTCCAACACCACGCGCTCGCGGTCGCCGGCATGGTCGTCGTCGCCGCGGCGTTCGTCGCCGTCTACGGCGCCAACCTCATGGCGGCACTGTAGTGATCTGTATGCGGTGAGCCCCGGTCGTGAAGATCGTCGTGCGGGGCACGGCCGCTACTGCCCAGTCGTGAAGATCGTCGTGCAATAGTCCGCGGGGCTATACCGGCAATTTCGACCACGACGATCTTCACGACCCGGCACGGCCCACGAGCTCGGCTCCGGGTGGGGGCGGCGTCGTCATGCCGGGAGGGGTGACGCTGGTGGCAACAGTTGCCACCAGCGTCACCCCTTACGAACACGACACTGTCGCCCTGGACCTGATCAACCGATCGGCTCGAACGTCATGACCGGCTCGGCGGCGATCTCGCCGGTGCGAAGCCACGGGAGATAGATGTTCCACTCGGCGACCGACTGCGCGGCGATGGCCTCTGGCCCCGACCCGAGATCACCGATCGTCCTGGACACCCCGGCGAAGTGCGTGTCGAACAGCTCCTGCGCGTGCGGGAGGGTCCGGTTCCGGGCGAACTCGTCCACCTCGTCGTAGTAGGTGCGCAGATTCTGCGGGTCCGGCTCGCCCAGCGACGACGCGTACTCCGTTGTCGCGGTGCGCTCGAAGTTGCGGTAAGAGTCCGTTTGCACCCACTCGGACACCGTGACCTCGAGCGAGTCGCGGGCCGCACGCCGCAGCAGCTCGCGGCGCATTCTCTCCGGCCCCGCACCGCGCCCCCGCCCAGGCGGCAGCTGCCCGGACCGAGCCCGCGCGAGCAGCGCGAACCGGCTCAAGGACTGCGAGATCGGGATCCCGATGTTCCAGCCCGAGTACGAGTCCAGCTCGCCGCGCTGGATGTGCTCGTCGAGCAGCGGGAGCAGCCGAGGGTCGCTGCGCCCGGCGATGGCGTCGTCCCCCAACGCCACGGTTCGCCCGTCGCGGACGTACTGTACGAGTCGATCCGCGAAGGGCGCGACCGACGCCGAACTGCCGCCGGTGTTGGCCATCAAGACGATGTCCGCGTCGTCGAGGTGATCGACCAGGCGTCCGCCGATGATCTCGACGTAGCCCTTGATCAGCTCGGCGTAGGGGATGTTCTGATACGGCGCTGTCCACTCGTCGCCGTGCACCCGCGAGTACTCGACGTAGACCTGCGGGCGCACCGCCGCGTCTTCGACGGCGATCTTGGCCAGCAGGACCGACGCGACGACGTCCGCGCCCGGGTAGAGCTTGACCCGGTCGCCGACGCCGAGCGCCTCGATGTGCGCGAGCAGCGCCTGCGCCTCGGGGCGGTGCAACCCGGTGCCCGAAGCGTCGTCCTGGCCCATGACGAGAAAGTCGATCACGCCCTCGGCGGCCCTGCTGATCATGCGCAGGTTGCTCTCGTGGGTGCGCGCCCTGGTGGCCAGATATTACTCGCGGACCTCGAGCGGGATCTCGGCTTCGCGCGACTCGAGCTCGGCTCGTTTGTCTTCCATGCCGAGGTTCTCCACCTCGTCGACCAAGGTCGCCCAGATCCGCAGTTGGGTGCGCCACGGGCCTTCCGGCGTCAGCCGCATGATGGTGTCGAAGGCGTACAGGCGCTTGCGCGGATTCTGCCGCTTCACGGTGCGTACGGCTTCGAGTTGACGCTCGGCATCGGCGCGGCTCACGCTGCTGTTGCGGGAGTTCAGCAGGCCTCCGTACGCGAGCATCGGCAGCGCGACCACGACGGCGTCGGCGCGGTGCGCCGCCCGGACGAGCCAATGCCCCGCCGCCCGGCCGTCACCGGGCGTGAAGTGCCGGCCGAGGACGTGATGCTCCGGCGTGACCATGGCATAGCCCGCCGCGCCGGCCAGTTTTTGCGGCGCGTACCACGTGTAGGGGCGGTCATCCAGCGGGACCAGGGCGATCGTCCCCAGATCGACCTCGGCCGCGGAATTCGCCCGGCCGGCTGCGCCCAGCCAGGGCACGACGGCGAGGCCGGCGCCCGCGGCAGCGCCCTTCACGAGCGAACGACGACTCAACACGAACTCGGACACTGCCCACTCCTCAAGCTCCGGGGGTCGGTCGAGCAAGACTCTGGGCGGTCGCCGAACCGTTCGTCAAGAGTTTCCGCCGTGATAATTCGGATTATCCATCGACCACCGGCTTGACAGGACCGTCCGCGACCCTGCAGTGTTCGTCATGCCTCGTCGCTGCCAATACGCATTATCGAGAGGAGCCGAACGATGCCCAGCCGCTCTGGCCGGATCACCCAGCGCGACATCGCCCGGCTCGCTCAGGTGAGTCAAACCACCGTGTCGATGGTGCTCAACGACCGCCACGTCCCCGGCGTCCGGATCGCTCCGGCGACCCGTGAGCGCGTCCTGCAGGTCATCCGCGAAACCGGGTACGTCGCCGACCCGGTCGCGCGGCGCATGCAGGCCGGGCGTAACCAGATCATCGGCGTGTTCACCTACGAGCGAGTGTTCCCCAGCACCAGTGCGGACTTCTTCCACCCGTTCCTGGTCGGCATCGAGGAGCACTCCGAACGGCTCGGCTGTGACCTCCTGCTGTTCACCAGCGCACCGACCGGCGCAGGGCGGCGCATCTTCCACGAGAACACCCG
>CAYRUW010000233.1:0-2925 GCA_964427465.1 uncultured Diaminobutyricimonas sp. | reverse complement strand
TCGAGACCACCGCTCCCGCGCCGATGGTCGCACGATCGAAAACGACCGACTGCAGCACTTTCGCTCCCGAGCCGACGGTCGTCCACGGCCCGAGCACGCTCCGCTCGACATGTGCGCCCGAGACGACGCACCCGAGTGAGACGATCGAATCGATCGTCTCGCTCGGGTTGTCCTGCTCGTCGCGCACGAACTTCGCCGGCGGGGAGTTCAACTGCTGGCTGTAGATCGGCCACTCGTTGTTGTAGAGGTTGAAGATCGGCAGCGCCGAGACCAGGTCCTGGTGCGCTTCGTAGAACGAATCGATAGTTCCGACGTCGCGCCAGTAGAACTGGTCCCTGGCGGTCGCCCCGGGAACTTCGTTGTTCTTGAAGTCGTACAACGCCGCCTCGCCGCGTTGCACGAAATCGGGGATCACGTCGCCGCCCATGTCGTGATTCGAATCCGTCCGCTCACCGTCGCGGCGCACCGCATCCATGAGCACGTCCGCGTCGAACATGTAGTTGCCCATCGACGCGAGCACTTCGCCTGGCGAGCCCGGAAGCCCTACCGGGTTCTTCGGCTTCTCGTGGAAGGCGACGATGTGGTCGGGCCTGGCCGGGTCCACTTCGATCACGCCGAACTGGTCGGCCAGCGCGATCGGCTGTCGGATCGCCGCGACCGTCACCCCCGACCCTGACGCAATGTGTGCGTCGATCATCTGGCCGAAGTCCATCCGGTAGACGTGGTCGGCCCCGACCACCGCCACGATGTCCGGGTTCTCGTCCCGGATCAGATTCAGGCTCTGCAGGATCGCATCCGCCGACCCCGCGAACCAGCGCTTGCCGAGCCGTTGTTGCGCGGGCACGGACGCGACGTATGAGCCGAGCAGACCGGAGAGCCGCCAGGTCTGCGAGATGTGCCGGTCGAGGCTGTGCGACTTGTACTGGGTGAGCACGACGACGTGCCGGAACCCAGAGTTGATCAGGTTCGACAAAGCGAAGTCAACAAGCCGGTACCCGCCGCCGAAAGGCACCGCCGGCTTCGCCCGGTCCGCAGTCAGCGGCATAAGCCGCTTTCCTTCGCCACCCGCCAGCACGATGCCGAAGATGTTCTGCGACCCCATGGCTACACAGTATGCGAGGGAAATTGCCTGTACTAGCGTCGATGAGCATGCGAGTGGATATTCTCAGCCGTGAGTACCCGCCGGAGGTCTACGGCGGAGCCGGCGTTCACGTGGCCGAACTGGTGCGTGCCCTGCGCACCGACACCGAGGTCGTGGTCCGCTGTTTCGGGGCCGAGCGCGACGAACGCGACGTGGAGAACTACCTCGTGCCGTCCGTACTCGCGGACGCGAATCCGTCGCTGGCCACCCTCGGCGTCGACCTGCAGATGGCGCAGGACTGCGAGGGCGCGGACCTGGTCCATTCGCACACTTGGTACGCGAACGCGGCGGGGCATTTGGCGTCGATGCTGCACGACGTTCCGCATGTGGTCACCGCGCACAGCCTCGAACCGCTGCGGCCGTGGAAGGCGGCCCAACTCGGCGGCGGATATCGGATCTCCGGGTGGATCGAGAGCACCGCATTCCATGCCGCGAATGCAGTGATCGCGGTGAGCGATCGGATGCGGCGCGACATTCTGAAAAGCTATCCGGCGATCGACCCGGGCAAAGTGCACGTGGTGCACAACGGCATCGACCTCGACCGGTGGCGCCCGGTTTCCGATCCCAACCTCGTACGCGGCCTAGGCGTCGACCCGGATCGCCCGTCGATCGTGTTCGTCGGCCGGATCACGCGGCAGAAGGGAATCCCGTACCTGCTGGATGCCACGGCCCAGGTGCCGTCGGATGTGCAACTCGTGTTGTGCGCGGGTGCGCCCGACACTCCCGAGATCCTCGCCGAAGTGCAGACACGAGTGGATGCGCTGCAGCAGGCGCGCGAGGGCGTCGTCTGGCTCGACCGGCTGCTCGGCCAGCACGAGCTCGCCGCGCTGCTCTCGACCGCGACCGTTTTCGCGTGCCCTTCGATCTACGAACCGCTCGGCATCGTCAACCTGGAGGCCATGGCGTGTGCGGTACCCGTAGTCGCCACCGCCACCGGCGGCATCCCGGAGGTGGTCGACGACGGGGTCACCGGCAGGCTCGTGCCGATCGAACAACTCGACGACGGCAGCGGCACGCCGGTGCAGCCCGACCGGTTCGTGGCCGGACTCGCTGCGGCCCTCACCGAGGTCGTGACCGACCCCGAGACCGCGAAGCGGATGGGCAGTGCCGGACGTGCCCGGGCGGAAGCCGAGTTCGGCTGGGACCGAATCGCGGACCGCACGCGAGCCGTCTACCGTTCGGTGCTCGGCTGAGGACGCCGTGCTCGCCTGAGGCCCGTGCTCGCCTCCGCCGCTCTGGCATAGGCTGAGAGCATCATGGCCACCGTTCTTCAGCTCTCAGATGTATCCGTGATCCGCGACGGGAACACGATCCTCGACTCGGTCTCGTGGCACGTCTCAGACGACGAACGCTGGGTGATCCTGGGTCCGAACGGCGCCGGCAAGACAACCCTGCTTCTGGTCGCGTCGGCGAGCATCCACCCGAGTTCGGGTTCGGCACGACTGCTCGACAGCGAACTAGGGCGGGTCGACGTGTTCGAGCTGCGCCCTCGGATCGGTTTCGCCTCCACGTCGCTGGCCCGGCGCATCCCGGTGAACGAGACGGTGCTGGATGCCGTGCTCACTGCTGCCTATTCGGTGACCGGGCGCTGGAACGAGAAGTACGAAGATCTCGACGTGCGGCGGGCCAGGCGCGTGCTCGACGAGTGGAGTCTGGGCGAGTTCGCGGATCGACGTTTCGGCGACCTGAGCGACGGCGAGCAGAAGCGCGTGCAAATCGCGAGGGCGGTCATGACCGACCCGGAACTGCTCTTGCTCGACGAGCCGGCAGCGAGCCTGGATCTC
>CAYRUW010000232.1:0-2992 GCA_964427465.1 uncultured Diaminobutyricimonas sp. | reverse complement strand
GGTTGCAGGCTTCGAGAACCACAGCGCGGTGACCCAACTGGACGAAGGCGCAACGCCGCTCGGCCGGACGGTCCGGGGCAGGGGAAACGCGGGCCCGGGCGAGGACATTCGAAGCGGGGCGCCGGAGGGCGTGCTCGCCGGAAACAGCATCGGCACCAATCTGCATGGGCCTTTCCTGCCGATGAACCCGGTGTGGGCGGATAGGTTGCTTGCGGTCGCAGCCGAACGCGCGGGAGTGCGGATGGGGTCCGACGACGACCGGATTGCGCGCGCCGACGAGTGGGCGTCGAAGTCCCGTCAGGCGATCCGCCGCCGCCTCGGCGTTCAGGGCGCGTAGCGGCGTGGCAATCGCGCGCCCGCGCGCACGACGATCTCGTCGCCGATGGTGCCGGCCCAATCCGCCCACTCCTCAGCGGTCGGCTCGCCGTCGTCGCCCGGACCGAAGAACACGACTGCGTCGCCTGGGTTCACCCCGCCTACGGGCGCTACCGCGCACGAATCGATTCCGATGCCGACGAGCGGCGCCCGCCGTCCGCGCAGCAGCACTTCGGCTTTGCCGAGTGCCGGGGCGGGCACTCCGTCGGCGCTTCCGATCGGTACGATCGCCACTTCTCCCGACGTTCCGGGGGCGAACCGCAGGTCTTGAGCGTCGTCGGCTGAGAGGGTGCCGGATATGTGCGAATGCAACGACATGACCGGCCGCAAACCCAGATCGTGTCCGCTCGCGTCATCGAATGGGGAGATGCCGTAAGCGGCGATGCCGAACCGGACGAGTCCCAAGCGCGCTTCCGGCATGCGCAATCCGGCGGAGCTCGCTGCGAGATGCAGCAACGGGGGACGGCAGCCCAGGTCGGCGGCGGCCGTCACCGCTTCCCGGAAGCGCTCGAGCGCTTCCGCATCGTCCGCAGGCGATGCATCTGCCAAGTGCGACCACAAAGCGGCGATCCGGATGCGTCCCGCGCGTTCGGCCTCGAGCGCCTCGCGCACGAGCGCTGGCCAGTCCTCGGGGCGAGCACCGTTGCGATGCAATCCCGTGTCGACTTTGAGGTGCACCGCCGCGGCGTTTCCTGCACGCGCGTCGAGCACCGCGCGAAGCTCGGCCAGAGAGGAGATGCCGAGATCGACGTCGGCCTCGATGGCGGACTTGAAGTCCGTGCGCGAGCCGTGCAGCCACGCGAACAATGGCACGCCGATGCCTTCTCGCCGTAAGCGGATCGCGACCGTCGTCTCGAGAACGGCGAGCGAGTCCGCGCCGGCCTCGAGCGCGGCGTGGGCGAGCGGTATCAGCCCGTGACCGTACGCATCGGCTTTCACGGCGGTCATGCATCTGGCAGGGGCCGCTGTCGCGGCGAGCCGTTCGACGTTCGACCTGAACGCGGCCAGGTCGACCTCGACGCTGCCGCGCGCGTTCACCGGAACTCTCCGATCGCTTCGCGCCGGATCCGGCTGCCGAGCCCCGCGGTGAGATCGAGTGCGGAGCGCTCGGTCCAGCCGGCCCATTCGATCGCCGACGGTGCTCCTGCAACAGGGGTGCCGAACAAGACGGCCTCGTCGCCGGGCTCAGCCTGGTGATCCGGCCCGAGGTCGACGACGAACTGGTCCATCGCGACCCTTCCGACGAGAGGTGCCGTTCGCGAGCGGATCGAAACCCGGGCGCGGTTCGAAGCGAGCCGGGGCACGCCGTCGGCGTAACCGAGTCCGACGAGGGCGAGCGTCGTGTCGCCCGCGGTGCGGTAGCTGTAGCCGTAGGAGACTCCACTACCCCCGGGCACGGACTTGACCGCGACCACCTCGCCGACGAGTGTGAGCACGGAAACGGTCGGCTGGCCGGGGTCGAGTCCGTATGCGGCGGCACCGAGGTAGTGCACACCAGGCAGGGGCTCAGGCAGTACACGTGGGAGCGGCGGCATCTCGAGCCCGTCGTCCGGAGCGTCCGGAGCGAATAGCGACTCAGCGGCGGCTACGGCATCGCTCACCCAGAGTGCGCTCGCGCCGACCGCGCGAGCCACCCGGGCGACCGAAGACAGGCCGTGACCATATGCATCCGCTCGGGCGTCCAGGCCCCATTCGCCGACGGGCGCGAGCGAGCGCAGGTTTCCAGCCAGGGCCGCCAAGTCCACGCGCGCGACTCTAAGCAGCCCATCGGGCGTGTGCGTCACGCCACCACGCTAGCCGAGGCGACCCGCCAAATGGCCACGCCTGTTACTGCTCGTGCAAACGGCTCGACTCGTCGTGCCACTCGAGAGCGCTGGGCATGAGCTTGTCCTTGAACTTCGCGCCGTGGTGAGCGCAGAACAGCAATTCGCCGCTGGCCACCTTCACCCGGATGTATGCCTGAGCGCCGCAACTGTCGCAGCGGTCGAGGGCGGTCAATTGGTCGCGGGAAGCAAGCTCGTCCACGACGGTGCTGTCCGTTGCTGCGTACGACATTGCTTCTCCTTCGCCTCACTCGATCGATGACTTGGTCCCATCAAAGCATGCGAGCATGACAATTGCGGGCCAGTCGCCGGTATTTCGCTGTGCGCGTAGCCTCGGCGCAACGGGTGTCGGTTACGACCGCGGCGGGGCCGCTCACTACTGTGGAAGCCGGGCCGCACGAGGTCCGGCCGAACGGCCTGCACGTTCACGACCAAGAGGAGACGCGTGGCGAGTTCCGACTACTCCGCCCGGCACCTTTCCGTGCTCGAGGGACTCGAGGCGGTGCGCAAGCGACCGGGAATGTATATCGGCTCGACCGACTCCCGCGGCCTTATGCACTGCCTATGGGAGATCATCGACAACTCGGTCGACGAAGCCCTAGCTGGGCATGGCGACGAGATCACGATCGTGCTGCATCCAGACGGCAGCGTCGAAGTGCGCGACCTGGCGCGCGGCATCCCCGTGGATGCCGAGCCCAAGACCGGGCTCAGCGGCGTCGAAGTGGTCTTCACGAAGCTGCACGCGGGCGGCAAGTTCGGCACCGGCTCCTATGCGTCCTCTGGCGGCCTGCACG
>CAYRUW010000231.1:0-3004 GCA_964427465.1 uncultured Diaminobutyricimonas sp. | reverse complement strand
GCGTAGGCCGGCAGCCGCCCGCACGGTGCGGGCGCACCGTGCGGGCGCTCGCGGTGGGCGCGCCGTGCGGACGCCCGGGCGGGCAGGGCCTGGAAACAATCGGGCTCGCGCAGACGGGATTGTCTGCACCATTGTGCCCCAGTAGGCTTTGGGCGGCATCGAGAGAGTGGAGTTGCTATGAGGATTCGCAAGACCGGACCGGCGTTGAGCATCGCTTTGGCGGCGTTGCTGGCGCCCGCATTGACCGGTTGCTTCGGCAATCCGCTCGACGGCCTTGCCGACCGGGTGTCGGAGGGTCTGGCCGACGAGCTCGGAAAGAAGATCGAGGAGTCGATCGAGGGCGGCACCGGAGGTGAGCTCGACTTGGACCTCGAGGAGGGCCTGCCGCAGGACTTCCCCGAAGACGAAGTGCCGCTCGTCGACGGCGAGGTGCTCGGCGGAGTTCGGATCGTGGTCGAGGACAAGCCGAACTGGCAAGTGAGCGTGCGGGTGGCCGACGAGGCCGCGGTCGAGCAGGGCAAGCGTTTGCTCGAAGACGCCGGTTACACGGCGGCGTTCGCAACCGACTTCGGGGCCATGTACGAGAACGACAAGTACGGCGTCATCTACGGTGCCGGAGCCGAGGACGGCGGCTTCGTCATAAGCTACGTGGTCAACCAGAAGTAGCTCATGCGGGCAGACGCGGAGCGGGTGCTCTTCGTGCACGCCCACCCCGACGACGAGACCATCACCACGGGCGGAACGATCGCCGAACTCGCCGCCCGGGGCGCACACGTCACCGTGCTCACGTGCACGCGCGGCGAGGCCGGGCGAGTGCTCGATCCCGATCTCGTGCACCTGGAGGGCACCCCCGGGCTGGCCGACGTGCGCGCGAGCGAGTTGCATTCGGCCCTGGCCGAGCTGGGCGAGGTCGAGCATCGCTGGCTCGGTTCGGCGGATGCCCGGCGCGCCGGCCTGCCCGAGCGCCGGTACCTCGACAGCGGGCTCGGCATCGGGGCGGACGCCGAAGCGTTCGGTTTCGAGCATCCGCATTCGCTGTGCGCCGCGGAGCTCGGCGAGGTGGCCGCCGACATCGCTACCGTCATGCTCGAATTGCGGCCGGATGTCGTGGTCAGTTACGACGAGCGCGACGAACGGGGGCATCCCGACCACGCGCGGGTGCACGAAGCGACCCGCCGTGCTGCCGACGTTCTCGGCGTGCCGTTCTATGCGCTGCGCGACGGGCTCTCGGATGCCGCAAGCAACGCTTCGGTGACCGTGCGAGTGCAAGGGGAACTGCTCGAGCGCAAGCGCCGCGCACTCGCGGCGCATCGCACCCAATTGCGGGTCGAAGGGGAGCGGATCGTGCTAGCCGGCGGGGGCACGGTGCCACTGGGCCGCCGCGAGACCTACCGGCGCTTGCGCCGGGAGGAGGAGCCGCACACGCTCGGCACGACGATCGGTTCGAGTCTGCTCGCGCTCGGGGTGGGCGCCCTTGTCGGGCTCCTGGGCACGATGGCGCATCAGTTCGCGCCGCCCTGGGGCATCGGGCTCGCGCTTCTGGCGAGCACGGCGCTCCTAGCCGGACTGCGGCTGGTTCAGCGGCGACGCCTCGTCGCGCTCGCTGCGGCGATCGGCGTGGTCGCCGCGATCGCGATGCTGACTTTGCCGGGCGCCGGCGGATCGGTGCTCGTCCCAGACAATGTGCTCGGCTACGTATGGACGTTCACCCCGGTTCTCGTGGCGGCGATCGTGCTCGCCTGGCCACGCATCCGGTTCTGATCCTCCGCTTTCGCAGTACGGCCCCGATCCGTTTCGAATCCGGCGATTCGACGGACGTGAGCACTCGGACCGCTGCGCAGTCGAGCGGGCGGGATCGTTCAGAGGCGCCTATCGGTCCGACCTCCTAGACTGGGCATCGTGACCTATGTCATCGCCCTTCCATGTGTCGACCTGAAGGACCGGGCGTGCGTCGACGAATGCCCTGTGGATTGCATCTACGAGGGCGACCGCATGCTGTACATCCACCCGGATGAGTGCGTCGACTGCGGGGCCTGCGAACCGGTGTGCCCGGTCGAGGCGATCTTCTACGAGGACGACGTGCCCGACAAGTGGTCGGACTACTACAAGGCGAACGTCGAATTCTTCGACGACATCGGTTCGCCCGGCGGTGCCGCGAAGGTAGGCGTGATCCACAAGGATCACCCGGTGGTCCAGGCGGTTCCGCCGCAATACACCGACGAGCAGTAGGCGAGAGCGTTTGACCCTCTCGCTGCCCGATTTTCCCTGGGACACCCTTGCGCCGTATGCGGCGACTGCGCGCACGCACCCGGACGGAATCGTCGATCTCTCGGTCGGTTCGCCCGTCGATCCGACGCCCGAGCTGATTCGCGAAGCCCTCTGCGCGGCGACGGACGCGCACTCCTATCCGCAGACCGCGGGCACTCCCGAACTGCGCGAGGCGATCGTCCGGTGGTACGCACGCAGGCGCGGGGTCGGCGACCTCACCACCGCGAACGTGCTTCCCTCGATCGGCTCGAAAGAGCTCGTCGCATGGCTCCCGCTCATGCTGGGCATCGGACCGGGCGACGTGGTCGTGCAACCGAGCGTCGCGTATCCGACCTATGCGATCGGTGCCGCGCTCGCGGGCGCGACCGTGGTTGCCGCCGACGACCCCGGCGAGTGGCCTGAGAGCACCCGGCTGGTCTGGCTGAACACCCCCGGCAACCCCGACGGTCGCGTGCTCGGCGTGGACGGCCTGCAGCGCGCGGTCGAGCGGGCGCGCGAGCTGGGCAGCGTGATCGCGAGCGACGAATGCTATGCGGAACTCGCCTGGGCGCGCGACGCGCCGACGCCTTCGATCCTGCATCCGGAGGTGACCGGGGGCACGAGGCGGCTCGTGCTCTCGCTCTACTCGCTCAGCAAGCAATCCAACCTAGCGGGCTACCGGGCCGGCTTCGTGGCCGGATGCAGTGAGCTCATCGGGCAGTTGCTCGCGGTGCGAAAGCACGCCGGTCTCATGCCG
>CAYRUW010000230.1:0-3019 GCA_964427465.1 uncultured Diaminobutyricimonas sp. | reverse complement strand
GTGCGCTTGGACATCCTCAACGACAAAGAGGGCGTGTGGCGCTGCCGGACGATATTCAACTGCACGGATGCGTGCCCGCGCGGCATCGAAGTGACCAAGGCGATCGCCGAGGTCAAGCGCGCTGTGATCAACGGCAAGCCGGACAAGGTCGCGCTGCCTTAGAGGCCTCCGCGCACCAGCCGGGCCGCGAGGGTCCCGGGCGCACTGGCGCTCGACCAGTGCACGCGCTTGCGCGCAAAGGACTCGTATGCCCGTGCAGAGGCTCGGCGAAGGCGCGCCTTCCTCCCCTGCGCGCCCTCGCCAACAGCTGTCGAACCTAGCCGAAGCGGCTCTTGCTGCCATCGCTCACCCCTGGACCTTCTCCCCTGGGCCTCTTGTCCCGCAAGAAGTGTCCTTTGCCTCCCAAACGGGGGATGGCGACCGATCAAGTATGCCGTACGCGCGGCATCTCGCCGCGACTGCTGCTGGCCCGTCGCGTGATTCACGCGCGCGCGGCCGCACGCCTTGCCTGGCCAGGGCTCTTCGCGGTCATCGCCGCCGCCGCCATCGCTCTGGCCTCGTCGAGCGTCACCGCCTGCAGCCTCGACCGCACGTCCGCGAGCGCGACCGGTGCCATGCTCAGACTCGTCGCGCCGAGGCCGACGAGCACGACCGCGAGATCGGGGTCAGCCGCGGCTTCCCCGCACACGCTGACCGGTTTGCCGGCCGCGGCACCGGCGTCGCCGATGAGTTTCACGAGCCGTAGCACCGCGGGGTGCCACGGATCCTGGTGGCCGGCGTCCCGGCCGTTCGTGCGATCGGCGGCGAGCGTGAACTGGGTCAGATCGTTCGTGCCGATGCTCACGAAATCGGCGATCACGAACACCTGATCGGCGAGCACCGCGAGCGAAGGCACCTCTGCCATGACACCGACCATGTCCAGACCGAGCTCGCGGCCGAGCGTCACGAAATACGCGGTCTCCTCCGCATCCGCCACCATCGGCGCCATCACCCGAAGTTCCGCTCCGGTCGCATCCTGTGCCGCTTTGAGTGCGGCGAGCTGATCGCGCAGGACCCTTTCGTGCTGCCGGAGCGCCCTCAAACCACGCAGCCCGGAGGCCGGTCCGCCGCCCTCGAGGAAGCCGAGCGGCTTGTCGCCGCCCGCGTCGAAGGTGCGCGCGATGACCGTCCGGCCGGAGAAGTGCGAGAACAACGCCTCGTAGCTCGCCTGCTGGCTCACGACATCCGGGGCCTCGCTCGCGCCGAGGAACAAGAACTCGGTGCGAACCAGGCCCACCCCTTCGGCACCCAGGTCGACGGCCGCGACCGCCTCATCCGCCGAGCCCACATTCGCCAGCAGCGGCACCTTCGTGCCGTCGGCGAGCGCTCCCTCCGCGATCGGACCTCCCGGTGCCGGATCGCGCTCCCGGACGCTCGCGCGCGCTTGCTCGGCTTCGGCGGCACCGGGCTCCACGGTCACCGTGCCCGCATCGGCATCCGCGATCACCAGAGTGCCGTCGCGGAGATCGAGCGCCCCGGCGACGGCGACGATCGCGACGATCCCGCGTTGCCTGGCCAGGATCGCGGTGTGCGAGGCGGGGCCGCCTTCGCTCGTGATCAGCCCGTGCACCTTGGCCGGGTCGAGCAGCGCCGTGTCGGCCGGGGCGAGATCGCGGGCCACGAGGATGAACGGGGTGTCACTCGTGGGGACTGCGGGCGATGCTGCATCCCGCAGCCGGGCGAGTGCGCGACGCGACACATCCGCCAGGTCCGCCGCGAGTTCGGCGAATCGCCCGCCTCGGGCACGGAGCGTCTCCTGGAATCGCGCGGAGGCCTCGAACAGGGCCCGTTGTCCGCTGCTGCCTGCGGCGATCCGAGCACGCACCTCATCGGCGAGCATCGGGTCCTCGGCCATCGTCGCGGCCGCCTCAAGCATCGCGCGCGCGTCGCCGTCGACCAGGCGGGCGCGGTCCCGCAAATCCGCGGCGACGGCTGCAAGCGCGTCCGCGACCGCTTCGAACTCGGCCTGCGGGTCGCCGTCGTGGCGATCCGGTTCCGGGTCGGGCAGTGGATCCGGCATGCGCAGGATCGGGGCGATCGCGATGCCGCGGCCGACCCCTGTTCCGCGAAGTTGCATCGTCCCCCGCTTCCTCGAGCCGGTTGCCGGGTCCAAGCCTAGGCCGAAATGCTCGGGTCGCAGGGGCGAAGACGGGCCAGGCTCGGCGGGTGCGCGGATGAGCGACCCGGCGGGCGGGCGGCGAAACGCACGGGGGAGGCCCTGTCCTCGGGGGCGCCTAGGATTGGCTGCGTGCCCAAGCCTGTCCGGATCGCCAGCGTGAACGTGAACGGGGTCCGGGCGGCGTTCCGCAAGGGGATGGGCGAGTGGCTCGCCGGTCGCGACATCGACATCCTCGCCATGCAAGAGGTGCGCGCCTCGACCGACGACCTGCAGGCCCTGTTCGGCGACGAATGGGACATCCTGCACGACGCGGCCACCGTCAAAGGCCGGGCCGGGGTCGCTATCGCGAGCCGCGACCAGGCCTCGATTCACCGGGTGAGCCTCGGGGCCGACGATTTCGACACCGCCGGCCGATGGCTCGAAGCAGACTACGAAGTCGACGGGCGAGTGCTCACCGTCGTGAGCACCTACGTGCATTCGGGCAACGAGCAAGACGAAGCGAAGCAGGCCGAGAAGTACAAGTTCCTCGACGCGATGACCGAACGGCTGCCCGAGCTCGAGGCGCACAACCCGCTTTCGCTCGTGCTCGGCGACCTCAACGTCGGGCACCGCGAGCTCGACATCCGCAATTGGCGAGGCAACCGAAAGCACGCCGGTTTCCTGCCCCGCGAGCGGGCCTACTTCGACCGTTTCTTCGGCCCGAAAGAGCAAAGCGTTACCGGCGCCGACGGTTCGGTCGGCCCGGGCCTGGGCTGGGTGGATGTCGGCCGCCGCTTCCACGGCGAAGTGGACGGGCCGTACACCTGGTGGAGCCAGCGCGGCAAGGCTTTCGACAACGACACCGGCTGGCGCATCGACTAC
>CAYRUW010000229.1:0-3023 GCA_964427465.1 uncultured Diaminobutyricimonas sp. | reverse complement strand
CGAGATCCACCCCATCGCGCTGCTCACGACGAAGTCGGCCGGCACTCAGTACTCGCTCCGCGCCGCGAACGCGGCCGCGTGCGTCGCGGAGTACTCTCCCGACAACTTCTTCGACTTCCACGAGGCGCTCTTCCGCGACCAGCCGGAGGAGGGCTCCGAGGGCCTCAGCGACGAGGAGCTGCTGCAGCGCGCCACGAGGGCGGGCGTCGCCAGTACGTCGCAGATCAAGACATGCATCGAGAAGCGGCGCTTCACGAACTGGGTGCAGGAGGCCACAGTGCGCGCGCTCAACGGCCCCATCCCCGGTGCCGACATCGACGCGATCACGACGGCGCCGACCGTCATCGTCAACGGCAAGAGGTTCCAATACACGAAGGACTTCGATGCCAAGGAGCTCGCGCAGTTCGTCACCGAGGTGCAGGGCGAAAAGTACACGGCCACACCCGAACCGACTCCGACCCCGACGCCGAGCGGCACCCCGACGCCGGTAGGCTGAACCGCGTCACGCCTCCTTAGCTCAGTTGGCCAGAGCATCGCTCTTGTAAAGCGAGGGTCGTCGGTTCGAATCCGACAGGGGGCTCGGAGACCGCTTTCGAGCTTGATCAGACTCTGTCGAAACGGCGCAGCCCTCGCTATGCGCCTTCCGAAGAACGACTGCTCTCGTGGCTGATGATCCATCTCCTCGCCACCCGCTTGCGGGCCGGATCCAGCTGATCGTCTGAGATCTCATCAAAACTGTTTCGCAGCAGTCGCGGGCGGATGAGGCCAGCCTCGATCAGGGCGCCCACGAAGGCGCGATCCTTCTCTTCGTTTCGCGCGAGCTTCGACGCGCAGAGGTCGTATGGGTCAGGGCACACACCCGTGACACCTGGATGTTCCGACCAACGCAACACGATCGCTCGCTCGCGCCATCGCGCAGGCAAGACCGCTGTGTCAGCAGACACGGCGTCGATGTAGAAGTCGCGCTCGAGAGCCCACTCTGAGCCTTGACCTGTCTCCATCCACAGCTTGTGAGAGAGGTGGTCAGCGATGTCTTGCGCGGGCGCAATATCTGCCTCCACCGACATGGTCGTCGCGGCAGGCAACTCGCGATGCTCATAAGAGGCCAAGATCGCCTGCGATCCGTATACCAGGACCTCGTTCTGGCCGATGACTTCTACGGCCTTGACGATCGCCTCCCGCAGCTCGTCATTCGTCATTGGGCGCGTTCCATCGCCGAACGGCGTTCTTCTCGGTCGAGAACCGCGTCGAATGGACTTACCTGGCGCATGTCGATCGATCGTTGATCAGATCCGGTCATCACCGCCGCTAGCCCGTGAAGATCGCGAGCTTCGATCATGGCCTTCCAGTCCCGCATCCATCCCTCGCCCAACTCACCTCTCACGGCAGCCTGAAGGCGCGGGAGCCGCTCTGCCGCCGAAGCGAGGGTGCTCTCCGGTTTCTTGAGGAGCTTGTCGAGCACGGCACGGTGAAACTCGAAGCTCAATCGTTGCTCGCGTCGCGCAAACCGAGGCTCGATGTCGATCACCAGTCGCTGTTGCATCGCGCTCAACGCGCGTCGAAGCGTCGACAGCTGGATCGTGCCATCTCGTTCCGAGCGCTCCCAGGACTGCACAGTCGCTGGCTTCACTTCGCAGATGCGCGCGAGCTCGCGCACGCTGATGCCCGCCGCCCGGCGAGCATCGCGGATCATCGTGCACATTGTTTCCTCCGTATGCTTACAAGCATACACGTAGGCGGAATTCGCCTCGAAGGCTCGATCGCGATCAGTCACGCACCGATCATGGCTATCCTTTTGGGGCCAGCGTCGGGCTCAGAGTCGGACCAGCATCGCTCTTGTCAAGCGAGGGTCGTCGGTTCGAATCCGACAGGGGGCTCGGAGACCGAAACGGGGGTCGATGTCGCACGACCACGCAGCACGCCCCCTCGTGACGAGCGTCGCCGTCGCGGGTGCCGTGCTCGTCGGTGGGCTCGCCGCCCTGCAGGCGCGCATCAACGGCGAACTCGCGATCGAGTTGCACGACGGCATCGTCACGGCGCTCATCTCGTTCGGCACCGGAACCGTCGCGATCGTGCTTGCTCTGCTCGTCTGGGGCCCGGGTCGCCGCGGCGTCGGCCGCATCCGGGATGCCGTACGCGAGCGGCGGATGTCGGTCTGGTTTCTCTTCGGGGGCGTCGCGGGCGCGCTCCTGGTGGTGTCGCAGAGCGTCACGACGCCGATCCTCGGGGTCGCGCTCTTCACGGTCGCGATCGTCGGCGGCCAGACCGTGGGCTCGCTCGTTCTCGACCGTCGCGGCGTCGGCACGATGCCGGCGACGCCGCTGACGGCACCACGGATGCTGGGCGCGTTGCTCGCGGTCGGCGCCGTCGCGTGGGCGGTGTCCGACCGTGTGCAGACCGGGGTGCCGTGGTGGCTGCTCGTGCTGCCGTTCGTCGCCGGGGTGGGTGCCGCGTGGCAGCAGGCCGTCAACGGACAGCTGCGCGGCGCATCCGGGTCGGTGCTGAGTGCGAGCTTCGTGAGCTTTTTCGCCGGCACGGTGGTGCTCGTGATCGCGAGCGGCATCGAACTCGCGATCACCCGAACCCGCATTCTGCTGCCCGCCGAGCCGTGGCTCTACGTCGGCGGCCTCATCGGCGTCGCCTTCATCGCGAGCGCGGCCGCCATCGTGCCGCTCACGGGCGTGCTGCTGTTCGGGCTGGCGACGATCGTCGGGCAACTCGGTGCCGCGGTGCTGCTCGATGTGCTGCTGCCGGTGACCGAGCGGGGCCTGGATGCCGCGACGCTCGGGGGTGCCGTGCTCGCGGCGCTCGCGCTCGCCGTCGCGGCGTATCGGCGTCCCCGGCACCGGGCTCGGGTCACAGGCTCGACAGGTGCTTCTTCGCGTTGATCGGCGTTCGCCGGCCGCTCTTCTTGGCCGGGCGGGTTCCCACGTAGAGCCAGCCGAGAAGCCGCTCCTCGGGGGCGAGCCCGTGGGCACGGTGCACGGCATCCGAACGGGTGTAGTGACCGGAGCGCCACATGA
>CAYRUW010000228.1:0-3055 GCA_964427465.1 uncultured Diaminobutyricimonas sp. | reverse complement strand
CGACATCGACGCCAACGGCATCGTGCATGTCTCCGCCAAGGACAAGGGCACGGGCAAGGAGCAGTCGATGACCATCACGGGAGGCTCTTCGCTGCCGAAGGAAGATATCGAGCGAATGGTGCGCGAGGCGGAGGAGCACGCCGCAGAAGACAAGGCGCGTCGTGAGGCCGCCGAGGTCCGAAACAACGGCGAACAGCTCGCGTACTCGATCGAGAAGCTCATAAAGGACAACGAGGAGAGCCTGCCCGACGACGTCAAGAGCGAAGTGCAAGCGGATGTCGACGCGCTCAAGGCAGCGCTCGCGGGCGACGACGACGCTGCCGTGAAGACCGCGTTCGACAAGCTCAACGAGTCTCAGACCAAGCTCGGCGAAGCGATCTACGCGCAGAGCAAGGCCGCGGCCGACGAGGCCGGCGCGGAGCCGGGCGCCGAACAGCCCACCGGCGATCAGGCCGACGACGAGGACATCGTCGACGCCGAGGTCGTCGACGACGAGGAGCCCAAGAAGTAGGTATGGCAGAGAATACGAATCCGAGCTCCCCGGGCGCGAATGAGCCCGAGGAGCCGGTGATCAGGGACAAACGACGAATCGACCCCGCCACGGGCGAGGCACGGCCGGATGCCGCGGCCGATGCCGGCTCCGCGACGGGTTCGGAGGATGGCGACACCGCGGGCACCGAACAAGCGGACGAACTCATCGAGGCTCAAGGGCCCGATGTGGAGCTCTCGGCGGAGGACCAGCAGATCCTCGACCAAGCGCAACGGGACCTGGTGGCCGAGATGCGCAACGACATGCTCCGTGCGCAAGCCGAGCTGGTCAACTTCCGCGCTCGCGTCGAGCGCGACCGGGCGGCCAATCGCGAGGCGGTCATCGCCGAGGTGATCCGCTCGCTGCTGCCGGCGCTGGACGATCTGGGCCGTGCCGAGGAGCATGGAGACATCGAAGAGGGCAGCGCGCTCGCGCTCGTCGTGCAGAAGCTGCGTTCGACTTTCGAGCGCTACGGCGTGCGCGTGGTCGGCGAGAAGGGCGAGGCGTTCGACCCGAAGTTGCACGAGGCGTTCATGCAAGTGCCGACGCCCGAAGTGGATTCGCCGGTCGTGGCCGATGTGATCGAGGTGGGGTACGCGCTCGGCGAGCGCTTGATCCGCCCCGCCAAGGTCGCCGTTTCCGTGCCCGAGGGCGGCTGAGTCGCCGCCGGCCCGAGCGACCGGTCGGCCGGGGCATTCATGAGACCGCCCTGGCCGGCTGGAGTACGTCACTGACCGAATAGTCGAAGGGAGGCGCCGCCGCCATGGCCAGTCAGGACTGGTTCGACAAAGACTTCTACGCCGTGCTCGGCGTCTCCAAGGACGTTTCCGACGCCGAACTCAAGAAGGTCTATCGCAAGCTCGCACGGCAATACCACCCGGACTCGAACCCGGGGGACGTCAAGGCCGAGACGCGGTTCAAGGAGATCAGCGAGGCGTACTCCGTTCTTTCGGATCCCGAGGCGCGCGCCGAGTACGACCAGCTGCGGGCGATGGGGTCGGGTGCGAGGTTCACCGCGGGCGGCGGACAGGGCGGCTTCGAGGATGTATTCGGCGGCATGTTCGGCCGTGGTGGCCGCACCCAGTACCAGCAGTACAACCAGGCCGACTTCGACGACCTGCTCGGCGGCATGTTCGGCAGCGGCGGCTTCGGCCGCTCGACGGGCGGTTTCCGCGGGTTCGGGGGGCCCACTCGCGGCCGGGATGTGACCGCGACCACGACCCTGGACTTTCTCACCGCCATCAAGGGCGACACGGTGAGCCTGTCGCGCCCGGACGGCAGGCCGTTGCGGGTGCGGATACCGGCCGGCGTGAACGACGGCCAGAAGATCAGGCTCAAGGGCAAGGGCGAGCCGAGCCCCGACGGTGGCGAGGCCGGCGACATGGTGCTCACCGTGCACGTGCGCAAGCACCCGGTGTTCGAGCGCGATGGACTGAACCTTCGGGTGGACGTGCCCGTCACGTTCGCCGAGGCAGCGCTCGGTGCCACGATCGAAGTGCCCACGCTCGAGGGCGATGTGGTCCGGCTGCGGGTCGCACCGGGCACGCCGAGCGGACGCGTGTTGCGGGTGAAGGGCCGCGGTGCCACCACCGCGAAGGGAACCGGCGACTTGCTCGCCACCGTGCACGTGGCAGTACCGGCATACCTGCCGGGCGATGCGAAGGCGCATCTCGAGGCCTTCGCCGAGGCGATGCCCGACGAGAACCCGCGTGAGGACTTGCTCGCGAAGGCCAAAGGGCAATGACGGGGAAACCGGTACGGAACGGGTGAGGGGGAGTGATGGACGAGAACTCGCCGGTATTCGCGATCGCCGTCGCGGCGGAGCTCGCCGGGATGCACCCGCAGACGCTCAGGCAATACGACCGGCTCGGGCTGGTCAGTCCCACGAGGACCGCCGGCCGCTCCAGGCGCTATTCGATGCGCAACGTCGTGCAATTGCGAGAGATCGCGCGACTCGGTGCGGAGGGGTTGAACCTCGAGGGCATTCGGCGCATCCTTGACCTCGAGAACGAAGTGAGTTCGCTTCGTTCTCGAGTCCGCGAACTCGAGGCGGCGCTGGCCGACGAAATGCTGAATCGGCCCGGCCGACGCGTGTTCGCAGCCGGCGAGTCGGGCGATGTGGTGCCGCTTCGCGCTGGTACCCGAACCGAGCGCAACACCCAATTGGTCGTTTGGAGACCGCTGAACCGATGATGCAGTCCTGTTCGCGCAAGGCGAGCATGCCCAAGTGGCCTGCAACAGGGCGCGTCGCATAAAATTGAGTCGTCAAGACTCAAGTTTGAGGAGATTGAGATGGCGAACATGCAGGGCGCGCCCTCCAGTCAGGAGGAGCAGAAGACCGCCCTTGAGCAATACGGCATCAACCTCACCGAGATAGCCAGAAGCGGCAAACTGGACCCGGTGATCGGCCGCGACGCCGAGATCCGCCGGGTCAGCCAAGTGCTCACCCGGCGCACCAAGAACAATCCCGTGCTGATCGGGGAGCCCGGCGTCGGCAAGACGGCGGTCGTGGAAGGCCTCGCCCAG
>CAYRUW010000227.1:0-3122 GCA_964427465.1 uncultured Diaminobutyricimonas sp. | reverse complement strand
ACCTGGCGCGTAGCTTTCATCGGCTTCGCTCCGGGCTTCGCCTATCTAGTGAGCGACGAGTTCGATTTTGAGATACCCCGCCACGCGACCTCGCGGCAACGGGTGCCGGCGGGCGCTGTGGGCATGGCCGGCCGCTTTTGCGGAATCTACCCTAGAGAGTCGCCTGGCGGCTGGCAGCTCATCGGCCGGACTGCTGCACGCTTGTGGGATCTCACCCGGCCAGAGCCCGCGCTGCTGGCTCCGGGTACCGTCGTGCGGTTCGAGGCGGTGCGGTCATGACGTCGATCACCGTCGCCGAACCGGGGGCGCTCACCCTGATCCAGGATGCCGGCCGGCCTGGGCTCGCTCATCTCGGCGTGAGTGTTTCGGGTGCGATGGATCGCGCGGCGTCCGCGCTCGCGAACCGGCTCGTCGGCAACCCCGAGAGCGCTGCGGTGCTCGAGATCGTGCTGGGCGGACTGCGACTGAGCAGCGACCATCTGGCCTGGATCTCCGTGGCCGGAGCGTGGGGCGAGGTCACGATCGCGGGTATGCCGATCGACCCGCACACCCCGACCCAGCTCGAACCCGGACTCGATCTCACGGTGGGCCCAGCCGAACGCGGCATCCGCTACTACCTGGCCGTTCGTGGCGGGATCGCGGTCGAACCAGTGCTCGGTTCCCGGTCGACGGACACTCTCGCCTCGCTCGGCCCCAGGCCCGTGCAAGCCGGTACCCGGTTGCCGGTCGGCCCGGAACCGGAGAGCCTGGTGCCCGCCGTCGACGTCGTGCCGGTCGATCCCCCGCCGACGGGGACGGTGGAGCTCGAGTTGCGGCCGGGTCCGCGCCAGGACTGGTTCACGGCGGATGCGTGGAGCCACCTTTTCGAGAACGAGTGGGCGACATCGGCGAGAGCCGATCGCACGGGTATCCGACTCGAGGGTCTGCCCCTCGAGCGGGTCTGGAGCGGCGAACTGCCGAGTGAGGGCATGCTGCCGGGTGCGATCCAGGTCTCCCCGGATGGCGCGCCGACGATTCTGGGGCCCGACCATCCGACCACAGGCGGCTACCCGGTGATCGCCGTTGTCACGGATGCCACGCTCGACCGGCTCGCCCAATTGCGCCCGGGTCAGACCGTGCGGTTCGCACTCGCCACCGGGCAGCCGTGACCGGCCGCGGGTCGAGTAGCCGCGCAGCGCGTATCGAGACCGTGGCGGCCGGGTCTCGATACGCCGCCTGCGGCGGCTACTCGACCCACGTCATACCCGCGGGTCGAGTAGCGCACAGCGCGTACCGAGACCCCGTGGCGAGCTGGTCTCGATACGGCCTGCGGCCTACTCGACCCACGCCGTACCCGGTGGGTCGAGTAGCGCGCCAGCGCGTATCGAGACCCGCTGGGTCGAGTAGCGCGCAGCGCGTATCGAGACCTAGCGAACAGCCCGCTCCGCAGCGTCGACGACGTTCTGCAGGAGCAGGGCCCTGGTCATGGGGCCGACTCCGCCCGGGTTGGGCGAGAGCCATCCGGCGACTTCTGCGACGTCGGCAGCGACATCTCCGGCGATCCGGCTCTTGCCGCTCGCAGGATCGGTCACCCGGCTAACGCCCACGTCGAGCACTATCGCGCCGGGTCTCACGTTCGCGGCGGAGACGATTCCGGGCACGCCGGCGGCGGAGACGATCACATCGGCTTCGCGCAAGTGGGCGCCCAGGTCGACGGTACCCGTGTGGGTGAGGGTCACGGTCGCGTTGTATTCCTTGCGGGTGAGCAGCGGGCCGATCGAGCGTCCGACGGTGACGCCGCGTCCGACGACCACCACGTGTTTGCCGTTCCATGAGATGCCGTGCCGCTGCACGAGTTCGAGCACCCCGCGCGGAGTGCATGGCAGCGGCGATGCGACGGGCGCCGTGGCGTTGAGCACAAGGCGGCCCAGATTGGTCGGATGCAGTCCGTCCGCATCCTTGGCCGGGTCGATCCGTTCGAGGATCGCGTCGGTGTCGATGTGCGCAGGCAGTGGCAATTGCACGATGTAGCCCGTCGTGGCCGGGTCTTGGTTGAGCTCGTCGACGATCGCCTCGAGACCCGCCTGGTCGATCGAGGCGGGCACTTCTCGGCGCACCGATGCGATGCCGACTTCGGCGCAATCCCGGTGCTTGCCTGCGACATACCACTGCGATGCCGGGTCTTCGCCGACGAGTACCGTGCCGAGGCCGGGCTCGATCCCGCGAGCGCGCACGGCCCGGACGCGCCCGGCGAGTTCGGCTTTGATGGCCGAGGCGACCGCCTTGCCGTCGAGGAGCCGCGCGGTCATAGACCCGGGTAGAGCGGGAAGCGGTCGGCAAGCGCCGACACTCGCGCGCGAAGGCCGTCGATGTCGGCACCGGGAGCCAACGCACCGGCGATCACATCCGCCACCTCTGCGAACTCGTCGTCGCCGAAACCGCGGGTCGCGAGCGCGGGGGTACCGATCCGGATGCCCGAGGTCACCATGGGCGGCCGCGGATCGAACGGCACGGCATTGCGATTGACCGTGATGCCCACAGAGTGCAGCACGTCTTCGGCTTGCTTGCCGTCGATCTGCGACTCGCGCAAGTCGACGAGCACGAGATGTACGTCGGTGCCGCCTGTGAGTACGTCGATTCCGGCTGCACGTGCCTCGTCGGTGGTCAGCCGCTCGGCCAGGATTCTCGCCCCGCGCACGGTGCGTTCCTGCCGGTCGGCGAATTCCGGCTCGGCCGCGAGCTTGAACGATGTCGCCTTGGCCGCGATCACGTGCATGAGCGGTCCGCCTTGCTGGCCCGGGAATACGGCGGAGTTGAGCTTCTTGAACAGGTCTTCTTCGTTGCTGAGGATGAAGCCCGAACGCGGTCCGCCGATCGTCTTATGCACGGTCGAGCTGACGACGTGCGCGTGCGGCACCGGCGAGGGGTGCAGGCCGGTCGCGACGAGTCCGGCGAAGTGCGCCATGTCGACCCAGAGCTTCGCGCCCACTTCGTCGGCGATGGCCCGGAACGCCTGGAAGTCGAGCTGCCTCGGGTACGCGGACCAGCCGGCGATGATGACGGCAGGCCGGTGCTCTAGCGCCTTGTCACGCACCGCGTCCATGTCGATCCGGAAGGTCTCGGGGTCCACGCCGTACGAGACG
>CAYRUW010000226.1:0-3138 GCA_964427465.1 uncultured Diaminobutyricimonas sp. | reverse complement strand
ACCCTCGAGCGAAAAGGCGTGATCTTCGTCAAGGACGTCGACGAAGTGCCCGAGGGCGCTCGGCTCGTGTTCAGCGCGCACGGCGTCTCGCCCGCAGTGGTCAAGAGCGCATCCGATCGCGGATTGCAGGCGATCGACGCCACGTGTCCGCTGGTCACGAAGGTGCACCGCGAAGCGACCCGGTTCGCGCGCGACGACTACGAGATCCTGCTGATCGGCCACGACGGTCACGAGGAGGTCGAAGGCACGATGGGCCACGCTCCCGAGCGGACGACCCTCGTGAACAGCCCCGACGACGTCGACCGGATCGTGGTGAACAACCCGGACAAGCTCGTCTGGCTCTCGCAGACCACCCTCAGCGTGGACGAGACGATGGAGACTGTGCGCAGACTGCGGGAGCGGTTCCCGAACCTCAAGGATCCACCGAGCGACGACATCTGCTACGCGACCCAGAATCGGCAGGTCGCGATCAAGAAGGTCGCCGATTCGGCCGAACTCGTGATCGTCGTCGGCTCAGCGAACAGTTCGAACAGCGTGCGTCTGGTCGAGGTGGCGCTCGAGAATGGCGCGAAGGCCGCATACCGCATCGACTACGCGAACGAGATCCAGCAGGCTTGGCTCGACGGAGTGGCCACGGTCGGCGTGACCAGCGGTGCGTCGGTGCCCGAAGTGCTCGTGCAAGAGGTGCTCGACCAGCTGGCGGATGCCGGCTATCGCACGGTCGAAGAGGTGCTCACGGCCGAGGAGGATCTTGTCTTCTCGCTGCCTAAGGAGCTACGCCGCGACTTGAAGGGCGCGGAGCGCGAACGGGCGCTCGGCGGGCGCAACCGAGTTTGAGCGCCCGCGCCCCGAACTGTGCCGGTGCGGCTTACGATGGCCGCATCATGATCGGACTGGGGCGAGGATGGGTTTCGCGTTCGCGCCGCGAGAGGTAGCCTCCGGCGCGATCACCATTGCGCTCACGCGGGCCGGTTGGTTCACCGGCTGCACGATGCTCCTGGTCACGGCCGTGAGTCTGGTCGACGTGTTCGGATCCCGCGGGGATGCGAACCACGCGGTTCCGGCGCTGGTCTGGCTCGCGCCGATCGCGCTCGGGCTCGTCCTGCTGATGTGCGCACCCGGGGCGCTCACGGGCGCCGTGTTCCTGCTGACGGGAAGTGTGTGCGTGTACGGGTATACCGCGAGTCTGCTCGCGGCGGACCCGGAGCTTGTGCAGACGAGTGCCTACCTCACCAACCGGCCGGCCTACGTGCTCGTGCTCGTCGGGTCGGCCACCGGCTCCCTGGGTTCGGCGGCCGCCTGGGTGGTCACCGGTTACATCGTCGGCCAGCTCGCGATGATCGCGGCATTCGTGCAGCACGGCACCGCGCCGATGCTCGGCTGGGTGCCGGCCTTCGTCGCCGTGCTCTACTTGGCGATCCTGGGCACTCTCGCCCTGATCCGTCGCAGTCAGCGTTCCCGCCTGCCCGACTTCGCCAAGATCGCGGCCGAGACCGCCCGCATGGCCAGGCAGCGCGAGCGGGAGCGGCGTGCAGCCGCGGTCATCCACGACACAGTGCTCGGCGACCTCGCCGCCTTGCGGTTGTCGCCGCCGGTGCTCTCGGCTCGAGATCGCGAGCGCATCCGCCGAGACCTGGCCGCGCTCGACTCCGCAATGCAACCTCCTGCCGCCGAATTTGGAAGCGAGCACGCGCACGGCGCGGAGTTGGAGCGCACGATCGGCGACTTCGAGTGGCGCGGCCTCTCGGTTGACTTGCGCGGCGACGCACGCGTGCTGGCCCTTCTCGGCGCAGATGCGCGTGCCGCAGTGGTATGGGCGCTTCGCGCGGGACTGGACAATGTGCTCGCGCACTCAGGGACGACGGTCGCTGAGGTCATCGTCGACGAACATTCGGGCACGGTCACGGCGATGGTCGTGGACCATGGCGTCGGTTTCGATCCGGATGCGGTGGCTCCCGATCGGCTGGGTCTGCGAGCGTCGATTCTCAACCGAATGGAGCAAGTGGGGGGTTCGGCGCGGGTCTGGTCTTCGCCGGGTCAGGGCACGTGCCTGATGCTCACGGTGCCGGTGCCGGGCGATCACACGGGTGCGGTACCGAGCGAGGATGCTCGCGAGACAGCGAGGCCGAAGGCCGGTGCCGTGCCGGGGGAGGACGGCGATGGGCCCTCGTGACGCACTGACTCGTTCACCCCAGCAGACCGACCCTTTGAGCTGGTTCAGCGGCCCGCTCGTTCCGCTCGCGTTCGCTGTGATCTCGACGGCCTTCGCGATCACGATGACCGTGGTCACTTGGGGTCATTCGACGATGCCGTATCTGCAGGTCGTGGCGGTCGCGTTCATGCTCGTGCCGTTCCTGGTCATCCACGAGTCGACTCGTCCGCACCGGCTCGGCATCCGGCTGCCCGTGGTGTTACTCGGCGTCGCGGTGGGCTGGGTGGCGGTGGGCATCTCGGCGCTCGGCTATCAGGGCAGCGAATTGGTGCTGGAGCACTGGTGGGCGCCGGTGAGTCTGGGCGTGGTCGTGGGCGCGCTCGCCCCGTACGCGGCGGCGCCCGTCGTGGCGCTGCTCGGCGCGTTGTCGGCCCTGGTGACCGGTACGGTCTCCGCTGCGGCTTTCGCGCATTCCGACCCGCTGTGGCCTCCGCTGACCGCGACCCTGCTGAGTGCTTCGCCACTGCTCGTGGCGACCGTCGGCGGTGCCGTGTTCAGTTATTGCGCCGTCGAGCGGATCGGTCGCGCCCTGCCGGATGCCCCCGCGGCCGAACCCGAGACCGAGCAGGCGGATAACTCACCGCGTCCGGGCGAGAGCGAGTTGCAGCAGATTTCCGCGGGTCTGGTCCGGTTGCGCGACCGGGTGACACCGCTGCTGACCAGGCTTGCCGATACGGGCATCGTCGACGACGAGGACCGGGCAGAGGCCGCTCGGCTCGCCGAGCGCATCCGCGCCGAACTCGTCGAGAGGACTACGCGTAGCTGGCTGGAGTCATTCGCGATCGGGCGGGCGGTGACGATCGCCGATCCGCACCGCCGGGCCGAGCACATGCTGCCCGACCAGCGTGCCGCGTTCCGGGCCCTGCTCGAGGCGGCGCTGAGCGCTCCGGCGATCGGCGAGCACGGCATCCGGATCGACGTGCGCG
>CAYRUW010000225.1:0-3252 GCA_964427465.1 uncultured Diaminobutyricimonas sp. | reverse complement strand
GGGCATCCTCGAGCTTCGCGAGGCGCGTCTCCGCGGCAGCGTCGCCGGGATACGGCTCCCCTGCGGTCGAGCTGCTCGGCATCGAGTCGGGCGTCGGGTCGGGCGTCGGGTCGGGCGAGGGGTCGGTCGAGGGGTCGGCCACGTCGCGCGGGGCCGCGAACACGAAGGCCGACCACCCGACGGCGCCGACGGTCGCGAGCGCGAGCAGGGTCACGAGCACCTTGTTGCGCGTTCTCATGCGGCCACCGCCTCGGGTCGCGACTTCCGCCGCCGCAGCGTCGCCGCATCCTGGCCGTCGCCGCCGGTCTGGCCCGCGCGGCGGGTCAGCCACCCCTGCTTGTTCATCGTGACGAACGCGTACAGCTTGATGGGCAGCGCCACGAGGATGACGGTGAGTGTCATGAGCGGCAGCAGCAGCAGGTCGCGCGGATGCCGACGCAGGTGGGAGAAGCCGCGCACGCCGCGCCCCACGACAACCCACGCCACCGCAAGGCTCGCGCCGATCGCCGTGTATTCGAGGCGGGAGAAGATCAGGTAGGCGAGGCTCATCCCCATCGTCACGGGGGTGAGCAGGATCTGCAGCACCGTGAGCTGCGTGATGATCGGCTGGCGGCGCAACCACCCCATCCGGATGGCGGTGAGGTAGCAGCGGAACGAGTTGCGGCTCCACCGCACGCGCTGTTTCACGAACGCCCGGAAGGTCGACGGGAACATCGAGAGCGCCTTCGCGGAGCTCTGGTGCACCGTGCGGTAGCCCTGCGCCAGCACGAGCCAGGTGAGCCGTCCGTCGTCGCCGGCGATGCAGCGTCGGCCGAGGAAGTACTCGTTCTCGAGCGGATCGAGCACCGGCATCACGGCTGCACGCCGGTAGACCGCGGTGCGACCGGAGAGGCACGGCACCGCCCCCACGCGCCCCATCGCGGGCACGTAGTCGTAGTAACGCAGGTTCACCATCCAGTCGGCGATGCGGCGCCACGCGCTCGTCTCGCGCTGATAGACGTTCTGCTGCGTGCTGACCCCGCCGACCCGCGCATCGGCGAACGGCATCTGCACGGCCTCGAGCATCCCGGGGGTCCACCGGGTGTCGGAATCGACGAGCGCCACGAGCTCCGACGTCGCGAGGCGCAGGCCCACGCCGAGCGCCGAGCGTTTGCCGACGTGCTCGTAGAGCACGGGGCGCACGACGGGGTCGCCGAGCGCGACGATGCGGTCGTACACCTCGACGTCGGCCACGTCGAGCACGATGATGATCTCCTGCGGCCGCTGAGACCGCCAGGTCTCGAGGCAGTCGAGCAGGATGTCGGGGTCTTCGTGGAACGACGGCACGATGATCGAGAAGCTCGTGCGGTAGTCGGTGACGATGGGGCGCGCCCCGCGCGACATCGCGAAGCGGATCACCCAGAGACCCCACACGATGGCGCCGGCGACGGCGACCGGCAGGAAGGGCTCGACGATCGCGAGCCACTCCGCGAGCTGGTCGACGACGGTGCCGAGTGCCTCGACGACGGCGTTCCACCAGTCCTGGAACGACCAGTCGAGCGCGTTCTGCAAGGTCAGCATGTGCCCCCTCCGGCTGTCTGGTGTGCGCTCGGCGACCGTAAGCACGCGCTGCGCCCGAGGTGTCGGCTTTCAGGAGGCTCTCATGCAGCGTTCACAGTGAAGCCAGCCGCCCACGCACTGAAACCCCCGGTCACGCGGGGGTTTCAGCTCAAGAGGATGAGGACTTTCTCATCCGCGGCACGGCACGTTGCTGAGCCCCTTGGCGGCTCCGAATGCCGTGTTGCTGCACGCCACCGTGTTGTCGAGCACAGGCGTGAGGGCGATGCCGTAGCCGGGGCCGTCAACCCGCGCCGCGTTGCCGGCGAAGTGGTTGTCGGTGCCCCACCCGTCGACGATCTCGTGCGTCTGGAAGCCGTCCTTGGGGGAGGTGCGGCCCGTGTTCTCGATGATGCGCCAGTTGTTGCCCTTCACGTCGACCCAGGAGTCGGCGGTCGCGGCCACGAGCGCCGAGCCGTCGAAGCTGTTGCCCTTCACGAGGCCGTCGGAGGTGCCCTCCTTGATATCGACCGCCTCGGCCTTGGTCTTCGTGATCGTGTTCCCGATGAGGCGGTTGCGGTCGCTGCGATCGGGCTTGCAGTTGCTCACCTCGCACCAGTTGCTCTCGGCTGTGCCGACGTAGATGCCTTCGCCGAACGCGGCCTTGCGCAGGCCCGTCTCGGAGATCGTCGAGCCGACGACGAGGTTGTCGACGCTGCCGTCACGCAGGTGGATCGCTTCGTCGCCGATGCGGCGCACGGTGAGCCCACCGAGCACGATGTCGGAGCTGTCGTCGACCATGATGCCCTTCTGGCCGTTCTCGACCCCGAAGCCGATGAGCCGCCAGTGCTCCACGCCGTCGAGCGCGAGCACGAGGCCCTTCTGGGGGTTGCCGCCATCGAGCACGGCCTCCGACGAGCCGCACAACCAGATCGGCTTGTCGGCCCGGCCCGAGCGGTCGATCTCGAAGCGGTCGTCGTAGCGGCCGTCGGCGAGGCGGATGACGTCGCCGGCGCGCGCGTCGTCGAGCGCGTCCTCCAGCTCCTCGGCATCCGAGACCTTGACGGATGTCTGGGGGCAGCTCGGCACGGTCGCGCCCTCCGCGGCCGGCGTCGGGGTCGGTACCTGCCCGGGTACCGAGAGGGTGGGAGCCTCCACACACCCGAGAAGCGTGAGGGGCGCCAGGCACATGCCGAGGACGAGAGCGATTCGTGTTGGTGTGCGCATGCGGCGCGACGTTAGGCGACGAACCCGGATGTCAGCGGCGAGGTATCCGGACGTTCCTGAGTGTTTCGCCGATCCGTCTGCCTCTAGACAGGTGACCGACGAGTCACCTATTCTCCCCTCATGGACACGGATGCGGTGATCGCCGCCATCGCGGACCCCTCGCGGCGGCGCATCCTCGACGCGCTCCGTGCGCGCGACGGCCAGAGCGTCAGCGAGCTCACCGTGGCGCTCGCACCGCTCGGCCGACACGCGGTGCTCAAGCACGTGGGCGTGCTCGAGCAGGCGGGCCTCATCGTGTCGCGCAAGCAGGGACGCGTACGACGGTGCCACCTCAACGCCGTGCCGATCGTCGAACTCGCCCAGCGGTGGATCGACGACTTCGGCGCCCGCGCATCCGCTGGGCTGCTGTCTCTCAAGACCGAGCTGGAAGGACGAAGCGAATGACCGAGGACCGCATCTACGAGGTGGAGGTGGCGGCACCGCCGCAGA
>CAYRUW010000224.1:0-3273 GCA_964427465.1 uncultured Diaminobutyricimonas sp. | reverse complement strand
CTTGCCGGTCGCCCGCTTGCCGTGGATTCCCGGTGGCGTAGGCGCGGCCGTCCTGACTGGGTCGACCCTCGTGCTCCTGATCGTCGTGTTCACCCGGGGCCGGATGCGTCGAACAGCCGCGTTCGTACTGGCCGCGGCGGTCGTCGCATATTCCGTCGCCGTGGCGGGGAGCACGGCCATCCGCGTCGCCGCCATGCCCTCCGATTGGGCCATTGCGGCATGCGATGTCGGCCAGGGCGATGCGGTGCTCGTGCGCAGCGCCGGCGAGATCGCGCTCGTCGACACCGGACCGGAACCGGAAGCGCTCTACGGGTGCCTGCAGCGCCTCGGCGTCGGACGCGTCGACTTGCTCGTGCTGACCCACTTCGACCTGGACCACGTTGGGGGCACGGCCGCCGTGGTGGGCCGGGCGGAGCATGTGCTCGTCGGCCCCGCGTCGGCGCCTGCGGATGCCGATCTGCTCCGGGCGCTGCGACAGGGCGGCGCGGTCGTCGAGCAGGTCGCGCAAGGAAGGCGCGGCACGCTCGGCGGGCTCGACTGGGAGGTCATGTGGCCGCCGGCCGGCGGCGGTACCGAACCCGGCAACGAGTCGAGCGTAGTGATGCGGTTCCTGCCATCGGAACATTGCACCGACGGTTGCGTGAGTTCGGTGCTGCTCGGGGATCTGGGCGCGGCTGCCCAGCAGGCGATGATGCGCCGCAACGGTATCGCACCGATCGACGTGGTGAAGGTCAGCCACCACGGCTCGGCCGACCAAGACGGTCTGCTCTACTCACGGTTGCATGCCAGGCTCGGTTTGATCGGCGTGGGCGAGCGGAACCGTTACGGCCACCCGGCGCCGTCCCTGCTCAGCCTGCTCCGGTCGGCTGGGACGCTCGCTGCGCGCACCGATCGAGACGGTCTCGTGCTCGTCGCACCGGGTGAGAACGCGGTGCGCCTGTGGACCGAAATGGGTGACGCCGGCGCGCGCTAGGGTGTGTTGGGTTGGAGGTAGCGCTTGGTCGCGAGAGGTGCCGCCGCGGGAAAGGCCGCGAAGATCCCGCAATTGTCGTGGGACCGGATCCGTCCGGCACCGGTGGTGCTCGTCTCCGGGCCGGAGTCGTTCCTCGCGGATCGGGCGATCGGGTTGCTCCGGGATACGTTGCGGGCCGAGGACGCGAGCCTCGAGGTCAGCGACGTCGACGCGGCCGACTACACGTCGGGCGAGTTGCTCACCCTGGCGAGTCCTTCGCTGTTCGGCGAGCCCCGGCTCATTCGGGTGGCAGGCGTGGAGATGTGCAGCGACGCATTCCTCGAAGACGCACTCGAGTACGTGCAAGCACCCGCTGCCGATTCCTACCTGGTGTTGCGCCACGGGGGAGGAGCACGCGGCAAGAGGTTGCTCGAGGCGATCCGCGCCGGCACTGGGGGCGGGATCGAGGTAGTGTGCGCCGAGATCAAGCGGGATAGCGACAAGTTCGATTTCGCAACCGCGGAATTCCGGGCCGCGGGACGCAAAGCGACCCCTGGTGCGGTACGCGCGATCGTGTCGGCGTTCTCGGACGACATCGCCGAACTCGCGGCGGCCTGTCAGCAGCTCATGGCCGACGCCGGCGAGCAGATCGACGAACAGGCCGTGATGACCTACTATTCGGGCCGGGTCGAGACCACCGCCTTTCAAGTGGCGGATGCCGCGATCGCTGGCCGGCACGGCGAAGCCCTCGTTCTCTTGCGCCACGCTCTCGCATCCGGTGCCGACCCGGTGCCGGTGGTCGCCGCGTTCGCGTCGAAGCTGCGGACGATGGCGAAGGTCGGCGGCACCCGCGCCGGCTCGGAACAGGTGGCGAAGCGGTTCGGGCTCGCGACCTGGCAGGTCGATCGGGCGCGCCGTGACCTGCACGGCTGGACCCAGCTCGGCCTCGGCCGTTCGATCGAACTCGTCGCGCAGACCGACGAGCAGGTCAAGGGTGCGGGGCGCGATCCGGTTTTCGCTTTGGAGCGGATGGTCTCGGTGGTTAGCGCGCGAGGCGTGGTGCCCCCTGCTTCGGGCTGACGACCTCGCCGGATGACCAGCGATTAAGCAGTCTCGCGCGCGTGCACGAGCGTCAAGCGAGTGCGCTGTGCCGGTCGCGCCTCCGCGAGGAGCGAATCGCCCACCACGTCAATGCGGCGCCTGCGAGAACGACCCCGACCCCGCTGAGCAGAACGAGGGCCGCTGCCACGGCGCCCCCAAGCCCTAGGAAGAACGCCAGCGGCAGCCCCCATTCGCGACGCATCCCCTTGCGAACAAGCGACGGTGTTATCGCTGCGATGCCGGCTATCCCGGCGAGAGCCAGATAGAGCGCTCCGAAGGTCCAGAGGCTCACGATCGAGGGTTTGCCGGCACCCATTTGGTCGCGGAGAACAGCAATCCAGAACGCACAACCCAAGGCCGAGAATGCAGCGGCCGAGAAGATCGCCGGTAGACCTGTGCTGGGCGACCATCGGCCGTCAAAGGCGGCTCGCAATGCCCAGAAAGCCGAGCTGATCAGAATAGGGCCGGCTACCAGCCAAAGCAGCGGACCCAGAGTGCCGAATCCGAGTGTGGCGAGGACCATTCCCACGGCGGTGGACAGCGTGCCGGCGATCGCGGCGGCAATCGGAAGCGCATAGCGCGTTCGCTCGAACAACCCGGCGGTGCGGATAGCGGACTTCTGCTCGCCGCTGAGTCGGCCCAGGCCGTCGCCCTCGTCTGCAGCCGCATCGAGGTAGATCCCTACGAGTGCTGGTCCGTGTTCCTTGCGCCACCGGCGGGGATACCAGCGGAGCATCCTTTCGAGGTCCTGTTCGTACGAACTCATGCTGTCACTACCTTTCCGGTAACGCCACGGAGTCGTTCATGTGCCAAGCGCGCCTGTGCCGCGAGGTGATCGGCGCGTTTCTCAAGGGTCTGTACACCGGCGGCCGAAATCCTGTAGTAGCGCCGCGTGCGACCCTGCACGACCTCATCGCCGTCAGGAGAGATCCACGCGCGCTTGACCATTGCATCGAAGCACGCATATGCCGTGGCGACAGCGACTGACTTGCCTAGCTGTGCCTCGGCGTCCCGCAAGAGCGCATAACCATGCTGGCGCCCCGATACGAGCGCGGACAGCACTGCGAACTGTAGGTCGGTAACGGAACTCACAACGACATGGTAGTGCCGAAATACTCTGAACGATCAGAATATCTGAAAGCCGGAATGTCGAGGACCTCGGTTCTCGGTGGTCAGCGCCCGCAGCGCAGTGCCGCTGTCTCTATGCGATCCGGAGGCAG
>CAYRUW010000223.1:0-3279 GCA_964427465.1 uncultured Diaminobutyricimonas sp. | reverse complement strand
CACGAGGGCGCGCAGGACAAGACCGTGGTCGAGGTCGTGCAGGTGATGAACCCCGACGGCTCTCCTGCGCTCGACGAGAACGGCAACCCCATCTGGCGCGTGACGCTTCCGAGCACTCAGGACTGGCAGATCCCCGGAGGCGACCATGGCGGCGTCAACGACCTCGGGTCGAACCTCGCGCTCATCATGACACCCGACCAGAAGGCCGCCTATGAGCGCGCGGTGCTCCAGGCCATGCACGATGCCGGCATCGGACCAGCGGACTCGGTCATGCTCATCGGCTGGAGCCAGGGCGGCATCCTCGCGGGTGCCATCGCCTCGGATGCGGATTCGGGATTCAACGTGCGCGCCATCACGGTCGCGGGAGCGCCGATCGACCACATGCAGATCCCGGACGATGTGGCGGTGCTGGCGTTCCAGCACGATGGCGACCACGTCCCGCGGCTCGACGGCGCCCCGCCCCATCAGGGTGCCAACTGGGTGACCGTCAACGAAGAGAGCGGTGGCACCGGTTATCCCCACGCCGCCGAGAAGTATGGCGATACGGCACGCGCGTCGACCTCGGGGCCGAACATCGATCCGCGGGTTCAGCAGATCATCAACGAGCAGTCGATGTTCTTCTCCGAGACCGAGTACTCCTACAAATTCGAGTTCCAGGAAGCAGATCTGGCCATCGCATGATCAACGTCCAACGCATCACCGCCGCTGTCGGGGTCGCGCTCGCACCGCTCGCCCTGTTCGGGTGCGCGAGCCAGGAGTCCTTCGAGGAGGCGATCCCGCCCGCGGTCCTCGCAGCGGACCCCAACATCGTCGACACTTACCTGACGCTCACGAGCGGCCCCGGTGGTCGTGGAGTCGGGCTGCGGATCTATGTGGCCGATACCGCGGATCCAGCGGTCGCCGATTCGATCCACGCGGCCCTCGACGCGGCCTTCCACGCGAGCCCGTCCCGGCCGACGGGCATCATGCTCGATGTCGCCCAAGCCCCGCGTCCCGACGACGTGAACCTCAATGTCGGGCGGCTCTCGCTCGACGGGGTGAAGCCGCTGCTCGACCTACCGGGCACCGTCATCAACGACCGGGTGACGTTGTCATCCGATGAGCTCGACACGGCATTCGGGTCGTGGGAAGAGCAGCGGTGACAGAACACGCGCAGGCGCTGCCGGGCTTGCGATTCCGGCTCCCCGGCGACTGGTGGGCCGTCGATCTGCACGATCGGGATGCCGCGGTCGCCTCCGCGCACCGGCTCGCGCGGCACCGTATCGGCCCGCAGGATGACCGCGTGCTGCTGCGTGAGCGCGTGACACGTGAGCTGACCGAGGCGATCGACGCGGCCATCCGCGCCGGTGGGCAGAGCATGTTCATCGCGGTCAACATCCTCGACGGGGTTCCGTTGCCGATCTCGTTCGCCGTCTACCTCCCCGACACGGGGATGACGCCCGCCATCGGCACCGACCCCGACCGCGTGCTCGACATCCTCGATCAGGGCCTCGAGCACGTGGTGAGCGCCGCGCACGCCGACCCGGGCGACCCTGCTGATCGCATCCGCGTCGAGATCTCCGGGTCGAAGGCGACGCGCATCCATCGGGTGCGCACGATCGACGTCGGCTCGGGCGATGATGCGGGCACCCTCGAGACCCTCGTGGTCGACTACTGGGCTGCGGTGCCCGGCACCAAGCGCGTCATGCTCGTGAGCTTCTCGACCTCGATGGCCGAACTTCAGCAGCAGCTGCTGCAGTTCTTCGACGCGATCATGCGCGCCGCGCGGTGGGATGCCACACCAGCACATGAGGAGTCGGTCGAGCCATGAATGCTGATGCGGCCTCGGTGCTTCTGCTCGCCTCAGCGGTCGTGCTGCTTGCGTCGGTCGTCGCTACTTTCGTGGCGCGTGCACGGCTCTGGGGTGCGAGGCTGCGGCCCGCGATACCGACCGCCACGCCGCCCGTCGAGCCGTTGCTCTACGCCTCGTGTCGCTTGCGTGGTCGGCACAGCGAACTCGTGCCCGTGCTGGCCGACTGGAGTCTGCGCGGGGTGCTGCGCATCGACAGGATCGGACCGAACCTCGCTGCTTCGCGGCGTAGCCACGCCTCCTTGGGGCCGGTGTGGCGGTTCACGGTGGGGAAGGCCGTGGTGTCGCTCACGTCGGCCGAGGGGGTTCTGCTCGTCGCGATGTTCGGCCACGTGCCACGACCCGGCGAGTCGATCACGGTCGAACGTGACGACGTCGAGTGGCGGGAGCGGGTGCAGACCGCGATCGTTGCCGCAGGTAACGCGCAACGCGACGCCTTCGGTGCCTCGCCGACCCGGTATGGCTGGTTGCGTGCACTGCTCGTCATGCTCGTGCTCGCCTCGGGGCTGGGTGTGCTGATCGGGGCTGCGGTCGAATGGCAGAACGCCCTCTCGGCGCTCGCCGTGCTGTTCGTGGTCGTTCCCGTAGTCGTGACGGTCGCCGTGCTCGTCGCGGTGTGGCCGTCGAAGTCGGCCGCGGAAAGACGCTATCTGCAGCAGGTGGGCGACCTCGGCGCGTGGATCCGTACAACCGACTCGCCGATCCGCGAACTGGGCGGGTGGGCGATGATCTGGGACATTCCCGAACCGTGGCCGTCGGTGCTCCCGCCCGAGGTGGCCGGCCTGCTGCATATGGACCGGAGCTTCCTGCGCGGTGACTTCGCCGATACCGTGCCGACCCCGTACACGGGGTGACGCATGCGGCCGCTTCGACCGCTCCCCGAAGCCCGCGCATTCGCGGCGCAGCCGCACGGCATCCGTCGTTTCGTGCACACGGCAGCGAGCGACGAGGTGACCCCTGAGCTCCTGGGCTGGGCCATGATCTGGAACCTGCCAGGTGCGTGGTCCGACATCGCTCCGCCAGAGATCACCGAGCTTCGTTGGCGGGAGCGGTCCTTCCCCAGGGTCGACTCTCTCGACTATCCGTTTGTCGTGGTCTGAGCGGGGATCACTCCCCATGGGGTTCACTCACGCCGGTCGCTAAGGTGAGGGCGCGGGCCCGCCCCGCACCACCGCCACGAGGGGATCCGATGCCCGATCTCGCTATCGACTACACGCGCTTGGACGCGCTCATCTCCAACCTGTCCCTTGTGCGCAGCGAGTTCTCCTCCGCTGAGCACTTCGCCTCCCAGACCGCCGACCTGACGGGGCATGACGGTCTTGCCGGGGTCGTGCGCGACTTCGCCGTCAAGTGGTCGCTCCGTCGCGAGGAGCTCCTGGCTGAGTTGCAGACGATCGCCGATGCCGCCGAGAGCATCCGCGACACCATGC
>CAYRUW010000222.1:0-3281 GCA_964427465.1 uncultured Diaminobutyricimonas sp. | reverse complement strand
CCGCTCTCGTGCAGAGCAAGGTCGGTCAGGAAGGCTACGCGGACCTTCGGCCCGTGCTGCGTATGTTCATGCCCGAAGCGGCCGAGGCAGACGTGCAAGTGGGCATCGTGCCGGAGGATCCCGCGAACACGGGGATGTCGTTCGCAGTGCACCTGGACGGCGGCCGGGTGGTCGACTTCCCGCTCGAGGGACTGGGCGACGGGCGCTACTCGATCGCGATCGAGTCCGAGGCATCCGTGATCGCCGCTGCGCGGATCTCGCGAATGGCCTCGACCGGAAGCGATTTCGCCTGGTTCACGGCTGCGCCCGCCTTACGCGAGGAGGCCCTCGTGAGCATCGCTCCCGGGCCAGCGGTGGCGCCCGGAACCGGCCCGGGCCCGGCACCGCGATTGCACTTGTACAACGACGGAACCGACACCGCGACCGTCGAGATCGCACCGCTCGGCGCGGCGACCGCGGGGGAGACCGCGCCCGGCGGGGCCAGTGCCGGCGGGACTACGGCGGGTCAGGCCGGCGCGCATGCTGCTACGCCGGATCAGTCCGCCGGCGGTACGACTGCGGCAGCCGGGGGTGTCACTGTGCAAGTACCGCCTGCTCAGCTCGTCAGTGTCGAGGTGACGCCCGGCGACACGTACCGCCTGTCGGGCTTCGACTCGCTGTACGCCTCGATCGTGTACTCGGCACCGGGTGCGCTCTCGTCGTACCGGGTGCTGCCGCGCGCTCTGGTCGCCGAGGCGATCACGGTCTATCCCTGATTGCGCTCAGAAGTGGCGGAATCGCTCGGGGGCGAGTTCCCACGGGTCTTTGCCGAGCAGTTCGGCGACCGCACGGAAGACGCAGCTCTCGATGAACGACCGGCGGTGCCATTCGTCATTTCGGTGCAAGCGCGCGAGCCGTTCGATCGGCACGCGGTACAAGATCACCCGGCGCTCGCGCGGCACGACGCGCCAGCGCTCCACGCCCCGGGCGCGCACCGGCCCGGACGGCATGTCGGCCACGTCGATCCGCACATGCGCCATCTCGGCCGGCCACGCATCCCGCAAATACTCCACTGCCGACACGACGGTGAGGTCGAACAGGTTCCGCCGGGTCCGCAGCGGCGGCAAGTGCGGACCGCCCACGGGCGACCGCAGGCTCCTGCCGTGGCGGTCCCGGGAGCGGGTACGCACCGGCATGCGTCGGGAGTAGCGCGGCATGTCGCAATCCTAGGCTTGAGCGGTTGTGGTTGTCTTTGGCTCGTGAGGGTGGCGGAGCGGGGATGACGGAACGGACGTGCAGCAAGGTCGCTTGCGGGGGCGAGGCCGTCGCGACGCTCACCTACGTGTATGCCGATTCGATGGCCGTGCTCGGGCCGTTGAGCGGCAAGCCCGAACCGCACAGCTACGATCTGTGCGCGGCTCACGCTGAGAGTCTTACGCCGCCGCTCGGCTGGCAGGTGGTGCGGCACTCGGTCGTCGTCGACGTGGGATAGGTTCTAGGTCGTGACTTCGATCGACCTGAGTACATTCGTCAAGACCTACGACGTGCGCGGACTCGTCGGCAGCCAGCTCAACGAAGAGGTGGTGACCGCGTTCGGTGCTGCCTTCGTCGACGAAATCGAGGCCGCAGGCCGCGAGGTGATCGTCGGGCACGACATGCGCGATTCGAGTCCGGGTTTCGCGGCGGCGTTTGCAGACGGAGTGCGCGCGCGGGGCGGAAACGTCGTGGCGATCGGCTTGTGCTCGACCGACGAGAGCTACTTCGCAAGCGGCAATCTCGATGCGCCGGCCGCCATGTTCACCGCCTCGCACAACCCCGCGAGCTACAACGGCATCAAGTTCAGCCGGGCCGGAGCGCGAGGGATCAGCCTGGACACCGGGCTTGCCGGCATCCGGGACCGCGCGCAGGCCTACCTCGACGGCGGCATCGACCGGATCGATCCGGCAGGCGGCATCCGCGAGCTCGACGTGCTGCCCGACTACGCAGCGTACTTGCGTTCGCTCGTGGACCTCGCCGTTATCCGGCCGATAAAGATCGTCGTCGACGCAGGAAACGGCATGGGCGGGATGACCGTGCCCGCAGTGCTCGGCGAGGCGGCAGGGCTGCCGAAGCTGCCGATCGAAATCGTGCCGCTCTATTTCGAACTCGACGGCACGTTCCCCAACCACGAGGCCAATCCGCTCGTGCCCGAGAACCTTGCCGACCTGCAGCGTGCCGTGCTCGAGCACGGCGCCGACCTCGGGCTCGCGTTCGACGGGGATGCCGACCGCTGCTTCGTGGTGGACGAGAAGGGCGAGCCGGTGAACCCGAGCGCGGTCGCGGCGATCGTCGCGCTGCGCGAGATCAAGCGGGTGCGGGTCGAGCAGCCCGAAGGCGAGCTGTTCGTCATCCACAACCTGATCACCTCGAAAGCGGTGCCCGAGACGATCCAGCGAGCCGGCGCCGTGCCGGTGCGCACGAGGGTCGGGCACTCGCTGATCAAAGACCGGATGAACGAGACCGGCGCGATCTTCGGCGGTGAGCATTCGGCGCACTACTACTTCCGCGACTTCTGGGGCGCAGACAACGGGATGCTCGCAGCGATGCACTTGATGGCCGAGTACGGTTCCCAGTCGCTGCCGCTCTCCGAACTCAGCCGCGAGTTCTCGCCGTACCCGCTCAGCGGCGAAATCAACTCGACCGTGGCCGACATCCCCGCCGCCTACTCCCGCATCGTCGACGCGTTTTCCGGCGAGGACCTCGACGAACTCGACGGGCTCACGGTGAACGGTTCTACGAACGGCACCTTCTGGTGGTTCAACGTGCGCCCGTCCAACACGGAACCGCTGCTCCGCCTGAACGTAGAGGCCGGGACGCGCGCGGTCATGGAGAGTGTGCGCGACCAGGTTCTCGCCCTCATCCGCGCGTGACCGCGCCCGCGCATCCGAGTGCCGAGCGGGCAAGTCGGCTGCGGGGCTGCCGTCCGGTCGGCGCAAGCGTAAGACGGCAGGCCGAGGTGCGAGAATCTATGGATGCCCACCGCTACAGCCCTGCAGTACAAGGTTGCCGACCTGGCGCTCGCCGAAGCGGGTCGCCATCAGATCCGGCTTGCCGAGCACGAGATGCCCGGCCTCATGGCGTTGCGCGCGGAATACGGCGAAAGCAAGCCGCTCGCGGGAGCACGGATAGCCGGATCGCTGCACATGACCGTGCAGACGGCCGTGCTCATCGAGACGCTCGTGGCGCTGGGCGCGAAAGTCCGCTGGGCAAGTTGCAACATCTTCTCGACCCAGGATGAGGCTGCGGCGGCCGTGGTCGTCGGC
>CAYRUW010000221.1:0-3290 GCA_964427465.1 uncultured Diaminobutyricimonas sp. | reverse complement strand
GAAGGTCACCCCGGCGATGAAGCGGAACCTCATGGTGGGCATGGGCGAGAACGCCGGAGTGCTCGACGTGGGCGGAGGCTGGGCGGTCACGTTCAAGATCGAGAGCCACAACCATCCGTCGTATGTCGAACCGTTCCAGGGCGCCGCGACGGGCGTCGGCGGCATCGTCCGCGACATCATCTCGATGGGCGCGCGGCCCGTTGCAGTAATGGACGCGCTGCGGTTCGGGCGGATCGACGACCCCGACACCGCGCGCGTGCTGCCGGGCGTCGTGAGCGGCATCAGCTTCTACGGCAATTGCCTTGGCCTGCCGAACATCGGCGGCGAGACCTACTTCGACCCGGTGTATCAGGCGAACCCGCTTGTGAACGCGCTCGCAGTCGGGGTGCTGCGGCACGAAGACTTGCATCTGGCGAACGCGCGTGGCGTGGGTAACAAGGTCGTGCTGTTCGGCGCACGTACCGGCGGCGACGGCATCGGCGGAGCGTCGATCCTCGCGTCTGAGACCTTCGATGCGGTGGCCACGGATGGCTCCGAAGACTCTTTCGGCGACACGGTCCGACCGGGACCGGCCAAACGCCCGGCGGTGCAGGTCGGCGATCCGTTCGCCGAGAAGGTGCTCATCGAGTGCTGCCTGGAACTGTTCTCGGGCGAACTCGTCGAAGGCATTCAGGATCTCGGCGCGGCCGGCATCAGTTGTGCCACGAGCGAGCTCGCGTCGAACGGCGACGGCGGCATGTTCGTCGAACTCGACCGGGTGCTGTTGCGCGACCCGACGCTCACCGCCGAAGAGATTCTCATGTCGGAGAGCCAAGAACGGATGATGGCGATCGTGCGGCCGGAGAAGCTCGACGAGTTCCTCGCGGTCACGCGCAAATGGGATGTCGAGACGAGCGTGCTCGGCGAAGTCACCGACACCGGGCGGCTCGTCGTGCACTGGCACGGCGAGGAGATCGTCAATGTTGACCCGCGCACCGTCGCCGTCGACGGGCCTGTCTACGAACGGCCCCTCGCGTACCCCGCATGGCTGGACGCCGTCAACGCGAACGACGCATCCACGCTGCCCCGGCCGGTCGAGGGCGCCGAACTCAGAACCCAGGCGCTGGAGCTGCTGGCCAGCCCGAACCTGGCCGACAAGAGCTGGATCACGAGCCAATACGACAAGTACGTGATGGGCAATACCGCTCTCAGCCACCCCGACGACGCCGGAATGGTGCGCATCGACGAGCAAACCGGGCTGGGCTTCGCGATCGCGACGGACGCGAACGGCCGATACTGCTATCTCGACCCATACCAGGGGGCGCAGCTCGCGCTCGCCGAAGCGTACCGGAACGTAGCCGTCACAGGCGCGAAACCCGTCGGCGTCTCCGATTGCCTGAACTTCGGCAGCCCCGAGAGCCCAGAGGTCATGTGGCAGTTCTCGCGCGCGGTCGAAGCACTCGCCGACGGCTGCATGCAACTCGAGATCCCGGTGACCGGCGGAAACGTATCCTTCTACAACCAGACCGGCGACCAGCCGATCCACCCCACCCCAGTGGTCGCAGTGCTCGGCGTGATCGACGACGTCGCCCGGCGCATTCCATCGGGCTGGCAGGACGACGGCCAGAACCTCTACTTGCTCGGCACGACCGCGCTCGAACTCGACGGCTCGGCATGGGCCGGCGTGCTGCACGGGCACCTCGGCGGCCGGCCGCCCGCGGTGGACCTCGACCGCGAACGCCGGCTTGCCGAACTCATCGCCGCCGGCGCCGGCGAAGGCCTCATCGCGGCGGCGCACGACCTGGCCGACGGCGGTCTCGTACAAGCACTCGCGGAGGGCATCCTGCGGTTCGGTGTGGGCGCGCGCGTGTGGCTGCGCGATCTGGCCGAGCGCGACGGCGTCGACGCCGCGACCGCTTTGTTCAGCGAATCGACCGGGCGGGTGCTCGTCGCCGTTGACCGCGAGGACGACGTGCGATTCACCGGCCTGTGCGAGGGCCGTGGCTACCCGGTGCTGCGCATCGGGGTCACCGACGCGACCTGCGGCCTCGACGTGCAAGACCTGTTCTCGATCGGCCTCGACGAGCTGAGCGAAGCGCACCGCGCCACCTTGCCCGCGCACTTCGGCGCCTAGCCCGGACCGCCGGGGGACGCGCGTCAGAAATACGTGCGCGCGAGGCCCACGATCTTGTACTCGCGATCGACCCTCGGGATCGTGCGCCACTTGTCGAACGCAGTGCACGGATGCGAGACGCCGAACCCGATCAGGTCGCCCGGGCGTACCCGCAACTCGTCGGCAAGCACGACGTAGCCGTGCTGGTCCGCGAGCTTCGAGACCTCGGCCAGCCCCGAGATCTCCTGCACTTGGGTCTCGCCCGCCCTGCGCAACCACAACGGGACCGGCAGGCCGTTGTCGAACGGCACGTCGCGGCGGCCGAGCCCCACGAAGGCGATGCCGTCCTCGGGCGCGGAGAGCACTTGCGCCCACACCTCGATCGCCGCCTCGAGCGAGCCATCGATGCGATTAAACGGCGTCGTCCGCTCGTACAAGCCATTGTCGTGCGTGACGTAAGCGCCGCTGCGCAAGATCACTTGCACGCCGAGGTCGCGGGCCCATTCTCCCGCGAGCTGTTCGGCGACCAGGTCGAAATAAGCGCTGCCCCCCGCGGTGACTACGGGGCGTTCGGGCAGCAGGCCGGCCTCCGCGAGCTCGCCGACAACGCGCCGCACCTCCGCGAAGTATTCGCGCACGGCCTCGAGCGTCTTTAGGCCACCCTCGTAGGCCGAGACGCCGAGCAACCGGATGCCGTCGGCCGCGGCCACCTCCTGCGCGAGCGCTCGCGCCTGATCGCGGTCGCGCACGCCTGTACGTCCCCCCGGATACCCGAAGTCGAGGATCACCGGGAAGCCACCGGCGATTCCCGGATGCGCCGAGCCCGCTTTCGCAGCAGCGCGCACACCTTCGGACGAATCGACCAGGCACGCGAACTCGAACTCGCGATCGCCCTCGAGCTGCCCGGCCAGCCAATCCAGCGCCGGCCCATCGAGCAACTGGTTCGCGAGCAGCACCCGTGGCACACCGAACCCACGTGCAACGCGTGCTTGCTGCGCGGTCGCAACAGTGATGCCCCAGGCCCCCGCGTCCAGCTGCAGGCGGAACAACTCCGGCGACATAGTGGTCTTGCCATGCGGAGCGAAATCCAGACCCTGCTCACGGCAGAACCGTGCGAGCGTGTCGATGTTGTTCCGCAGCGCCGCCGCACGCAGCACCATCGCCGGCCAGCTCACGCTGCCGTCGAACAGCGAATGCG
>CAYRUW010000220.1:0-3315 GCA_964427465.1 uncultured Diaminobutyricimonas sp. | reverse complement strand
GATCACGGCGACGATCGGTTCGATCACGGGTACCGCGACCCTGACCGTGCACACGGTTCCCGAGATCGTCTCGGCCGCGCCGGCGGCCGCGGTCGTGCATGAGGCGTTCAGTCACAAGATCGCGGCGAACGGATACCCGTCGCCGGCGATCACGGTCACCGGGCTTCCGGCCGGACTCGGTTTCGACTCGTCGACGGGCACGATCTCGGGCGAGGCGACCTCGGTCGGCTCGAGCACCGTTGAGGTCGTCGCCACCAACGACGCTGGGACCGATAGCGAGACGTACACTCTCGAGGTCGGGCCAGGACCGCTGCACAGCATCACGCTCACTCCGGCCACCGCGGTCGTCGAACTGGGTGCGAGCCAGACCTTCGCGGTCGATGGTTTCGACGAATACGGAAACGAACGTGGTGCGATCACTGGCGCAGTGCTCACGAGCGATGCCGGATCGGACACTATCGACGGCTACAAGGTGACCCCGGGCTCGGTCGGCGGGCGCACGATCACCGCTGCGTTCGGCGCGTTCACGACGACCGCCGCACTCACTGTGACCGCGGCGCCCGCGATCACATCCGGTGCCCCTCCGCGCGGTGGCGTGGACGAGTCGTACCACCACCAGTTGACGGCAGACGGCTACCCCAGCCCCACGTTCGAGGCGAGCGACCCGCTGCCCCCGGGCCTGATCCTCAACAAGCTGACGGGCGTGATCAGCGGCACGCCGAGCCTCGCAGGCGAGTTCACGGTCGAGATCGTGGCGCAGAACAACTCCGGAACGGATGCGCTGGACCACGTGTTCGCGATCGATCCCGTGCCCGCGTTGGATCTGAGCAACGCGCGCGCTCAGCCGGGTCAAGAGATCCGCATCGACGGGCAGGGGTTCTGGCCAGGCGAACAAGTGGAACTGGAACTGCATTCGGTTCCGCTGCCGCTCGGCCAGGTCACTGCGGATGCGAACGGCCAGTTCACGGCGATGCTGAACGTGCCGGGCGCCGCGGAACTGGGCGATCATCGGATCGTCGCGACCGGCCTCGACTCGAGCCGAGTCGCGGAATCGGAGCTCGAGCTCTACAAGTTGCGCGCACTTGCCTATTCGGGCTTCGAACCGGCACCGTTCGTGCTCGCCGGCTCGCTTCTCGGCGCGCTCGGGCTCGTGCTGTTGCGCGGACGCAAGCGGCGGCAGGGCTGAGCTCGGGCGAGCTCAGTCCTCGCTGCTCGAGCGTTCGCCCACGAAGCGCAGCAATTCCGGATCGCTCGAGGTGATCCGGTCCGCCTCGGGGCCGTCGCAACGGCACAAAGCCAGGGTCAGCGACGCGTCGGTGCGAGAGGCGACCTGCCAGGTGCCGCCGGCATCCTCCCAGCGCTGCAGCGTCTGCACCGGGTCGCGTTCTGCAGGTCGGGCGCTCATTCTTCGAGGTACTCCGCCAGTATCCGGGCGTGGTTGACGCGCTCGTCTTTGGCGCCGTAGACGAGAGTGACCGGTCGGGTGCGCTCGAGCATTTCGCGCAGTTCGTCGACCGCGGGGTTCTCTGCGAGTTCCGCCCGGTAGCGTGCGGCGAACTCGTCCATCCGTTGCGGATCGTGCTGCCACCATTTGCGCAACTCCGGCGATGGGGCGACGTCTTTCAGCCAGCGGTCGATCTCTGCGGACTCCTTCTTCACACCGCGCGGCCAGAGCCGGTCGACGAGCACGCGCTCGCCGTCGGCCGCATCCGGCCAGTCGTAGGCGCGCTTGATCGAAACGCGCTTGGATGCCCGCTTGGCCATATGCCCATCCTGCACCTGTCCGCGACCGCGCTCAATCAGTCGGTGTCGCCGCCCAGGCCCGGGATCTGGCTTGCGAACAAGTCGATCGATTCGAGCACGTGCTCTTGGTCGACTTCCGGCCCGCCGAACTGGATGGCCACGCCGTCGCGCAAGTCGAAGTCTGCGAGCCAGTCGCGCACCCGCTCGGCGACCTCGGTCGGCGAACCGACGCCGAATTCGAGCCGGTCCACAGCCTCTGCGAAGTCGGTACTGTCCGGTCCGCCTAGGTTTTCCACGCCCAGGTACCGGCGCGCGTAGTTGTTCACGAACCCGGCGGCGCGGCGCCTGGCCTCCTCGCCGGTCGGTGCGACCAGTCCGGCCTTGAAGTGCACCACTTTGCCTTCGGGTACGACCTCGCGGTATTTCCGGTAGAGCTCCGACCGGGCTTTGTGCGGCATCGGTCGTGGCAGCAGCAATCCGGTCTGGAAGTCGCTTGCCAGTTCGATCGCGCTGCGCCCAGCGCCCGTCCAGACGAGTTCGAGCAACGGCCGCCGCGGTGCCGGGTCGAGCGCCACGTTCTCGCAATCCAGGTACTCGCCGTGGAAGGTGATGGTGCTTTCCGGCTTTGCTTGCGCAAGAGCCTCGTAGAGCTCTCTCGTGCGCCCGGCGGTTTCGCTCGCATCGACTCCGAGCACGTCCAGGATTTCGCCGGCCTCCGATCCGCTGCCGACCCCCAAGTCGAGCCGGCCGTTGCTGAGCAGGTCGAGCTGCGCTGCCGACTCGATGAGCCGCACCGGGTGGTGCAGCGAGGCGGATGCTACCGCGGTGCCCAGCCGCAGGCGCGTGGTCTTCGCGGCGATGAACGCGAGCATCATGAGCGAGTCGGGCACGTGCCCGGGGGCGGTCAGGTGCTGTTCGGTGAGCCACAATCGTTCGTACCCGGCCTGGTCGGCGCGCACGGCTTGTTCGACGATTTCCCGGTAGAGCGCCGGCGCTTCGGCTTTCGGACGCGCATCGGCATAAGAGAACAGTTCGATCGTGGGCATCACACCTCCGCTTCCGTGCGTTCGCGGCACACGTTCATGACAGCAGTTCCTCGGTCTGGGCCACGAGCTTGTGGAACAGGGCTGTCGCATCGGTCTCGGTCGCGAGCGGACCCGCCTGGCCGCACCACAGCGCCATCAGCTCGGCCTGGTCGTTCTGGGCGGCGATGCGCCGGAACGTGCCGGTCAGCCAGTTCTGCAGCGGGAACGGCGCTATCGATTCGTCGGGGAGCTCGGTGAGTCTGTTCGGGATGCCGCGCGCGAGCCTGCCGCTCGAAGCGCGCGTGAGCACGGTTTCGCGGGACCGACTCGAGAGGATCGCCGCGCGATAGCTTTCCGGTGCCGCCGATTGCTTCGTCGCGAGGAATGCGGTTCCCACTTGCACGGCGTGCGCACCGAGCATTAACGCTGCGGCAATGCCACGGCCGTCGGCGATGCCACCGGCGGCGACGACCGGCACCCCGACCGCGTCGGCGACCTGGGGGACGAGCGCGAGAGAGCCGACGAGCGATTGCTCGGCCGGTCGCAG
>CAYRUW010000219.1:0-3324 GCA_964427465.1 uncultured Diaminobutyricimonas sp. | reverse complement strand
TGCCCGGGTGCCCGTTGCCCACCTTTTCCACCGCGTCCGCTGCGAGAACTCGAGCCGTGTCAACGGCCCGGCTGTCAATCGGATCCCAGTCCAAAGCTGTCAATTGCTTGCTGACCCTTCTCGAGTGCGGTGCGAGCCGGCCTCTCGGGAAGCGGCCGCTTGGGCACCTGCCGAAGACCTCGGCGTCCGGCCGCAGGCAGCACTCGAGATCATTCATCGATCCGGGCTGGTATTGCCGCGCGGCTGGCAGGCACCTCAAGTATAGGGAATCGCACTTTCGGCACAGCGTTGACTGAATCCGCACTGGACGGCGGGGCGCGCTCCGGGTCGCCTAGACTGAATCACGGTCAACCGACGGTAGAAGGAGCAATGGAAGTCACCTCCACGCCACGTGTCGACCGCGGCCGGATCGGCTTCGCGCGCAAGCTCAAGGCGTACCTGGCGATCACGAAGCCGCGGGTCATCGAGCTGCTGCTGGTGACGACGGCTCCAGTCATGATTCTCGCCAAAGGCGGCCTGCCGCATCCGTGGCTCGTGATCGCGACATTGATCGGCGGCGCCATGAGCGCGGGCAGCGCGGGCGCGTTCAATTGCTACATCGATCGCGACATCGACCGGGTGATGCGGCGCACCAAAGACCGGCCTTTGGTCACTGGCGAACTCAGCGACCGGGAGGCGCTCGTGTTCGCTTGGCTGCTCGGCGCCGCCTCGACGGTCTGGTTGTACTTCTTCACGACTCCGCTGGCCGCGGCGTTGTCCGTGGCGGCGATCTTCTTCTATGTCGTGATCTACAGTCTCGTGCTCAAGCGCCGCACCGAGCAGAACATCATCTGGGGCGGGATCGCGGGTTGCTTCCCGGTGCTCATCGGCTGGGCTGCGGTCACGGGAGACCTCGGCTGGGCGCCCTGGATCCTGTTCGGGGTGGTGTTCTTGTGGACTCCGCCGCACTACTGGCCGTTATCGATGAAGTACCGCGACGACTACGAGGCCGCGCGCGTGCCCATGCTCGCGGTAGTGCGCGGCGGCACGGTCGTGGGACTGCAAGTGGTGCTCTACGCGTGGGCGACCGTGGTCTGGTCCCTGCTGCTGGTCCCGGTGGCCGGCATGGGCCTGCTTTATTCGCTCGTCGCGGTGCTCTCCGGCGCGTGGTTCGTGTACGAGTCGCATCGACTCTACGGGCAGGCCGCGCGCGGCGAGAAGTCGCAGCCCATGCGCGTGTTCCACGGCAGCATCACCTACCTCACCCTCCTCTTCGTCGCCGTCGGCGTCGACCCCCTCCTCCCCTTCTAACCCCCCTCCTTTCCGCGCCCCCATCCCCTGACTTGCGGACTTTGGCGCGCCACGCGCCCGTACCACCCGTGACTTGCGGACTTTGGCGCGCGACACGCCGGTGCGCGTCGCCAAAGTCCGCAAGTCAAGGCGCCGAGGGGTATTGGAGGGCGCGGCGGAGGCGTACGAGCAGGTGCCGCGGCTGGGAGAGGTCGGCAGCGGTGACGCGAATGACGTCCCATCCCTCAGCGCGGAGCGACTCGATGCGCCGGATATCGCGCATCCACTGTGCGCGGTCGGTGCGGTGGTGGTCTCCTTCATACTCAAGCGCGACCTTCGTGTCGGCCACGACAAGGTCGAGGCGCGCGAGGAAGGCACCGTTACGCGCGAACACTTCCTCGTTGACGAGCAGGCGAGTGAAGCCCGCCGTGTGCAGGAGCATCCGCAGCTTGGATTCGCCGGGAGACTCGGATCGGTCTGTCAAAAGCGGCAGCGCGCACCGTCGGTTCACCCGACCCCGACGCCCCGGATGCCGGCGGGCGACTTCGGCAAGCTCGCCCATCGTCACCAGCGGCTTGTCTCGTCGAAGCAAATGGTCCCCCGCAGCGACCAGTTCATCCAACGCGACGAGCTGGGCGAGATCAGACCACGTGCGAGCCGGGGTGGTGACGTGCACGCCAGAGATCTCGGTCAGTTCGTGCTCTCGCAATTGCACCTGGTGGCCGATCACATCTATCGCGTCGACCGCGCGACGACCCGTGGCCACGGAGACGTGTAGCCGGGGTTCGTGTTCGAGCCGTCTGGGCAGCGGGATGCCGAACAGTCGCGCGGCGGTGGTATGCGAGTACCACGATGCAGCAGGAAGGCGCAGTGCGAGCGCCCTGCAGAGTTCCAGGAGTTCGCTGTGCTCGTGCGCGGTGCGCACGCCCCAGAACGGCGCCGCGAGATCCTTTTGTCGCAGCCTGTAGCGGCTGACGCCTTCGCCAACGGCGTCTCGCACGAGGAATTGCGCGCGTTCGCTGACCGATCGCGCATCGTTCTCGTCTTGCACCCGTCCACTCTCGCGACGCGCTCATCCCGCGAAACGCCCCGGAGCAACCTTCGTGGACAACAAGACCACTAACACCCTCGTGACTTGCGGGGTTTTGCGCCGCGCCACGGCGTGGCGCGCGCAAAACCCCGCAAGTCAGGAGCGGAGGGACGAGGGGAGGGAGGTGCGGAGGGAGAGGACGAGGGCGGTCAGGAGGGCGACGAGGACGCACGCGAGCACCATGTGGGCACCCACCAGGATGCCGGGGAGGCCCAACCTCGCCTGTGCGATTCCGACGGCGATCTGCACCACCTCCGCGCCCAGCAGCGCTCCGGCGAACGCCGCGAGGCGAGTGCGGCGGGCCCGGAGCGCGAGCACCCCGACCAGGAGCGTGAGCGCAAACATGGCATAGCCGGGCCATGAGTGCACGTGCTGCAGAACCTCCGCATCGAGTCCGTTGCGCGCGGCGAGCGAATCGCCCGCATGCGGCCCGGCACCGGTGGTCAGCGTTCCCGCGTACACGGTCAGCACGGTGATCCCGGCGAGCACGTATACGAGCACCGCGAACGGCCGCGGCACGTCGAGCGCGCCGCGTCGCCCCTGGTGCACGCGATAGACCAGGATCGTCGCCAGCGCCACGAGCAGCGCGGATGCCATGAAGTGCACGCCCACCGAGCCCGGGTTGAGCGAAGTGAGCACAGTGATGCCGCCGATCACCGCTTGCACGACGATGCCGATGCCTAACGCGAACGCGAGCCGGAACAGTTCCGGCCGCTCCTTGCGCAGCCTCAGCAGCAGCACGAACATGCCCAGCGCCACGACGATGAGCAGGAAACTCATCAACCGGTTCCCGAATTCGATCGCACCGTGCACACCCATCTCCGGCGTAGGCACGAGCGAATCGGCCGTGCAGCGAGGCCAGGTCGGACAGCCAAGGCCCGACCCGGTGAGCCGCACCGCGCCGCCCGTGCCGACGATCATGAGCTCGGTGGCGAGCGAGAGCCACGCGAAAACCCGGATACGCC
>CAYRUW010000218.1:0-3324 GCA_964427465.1 uncultured Diaminobutyricimonas sp. | reverse complement strand
ACGCAACCTCAACCGGATCACCGTCGTGCTCGGCCTCATCTGGGTCACCTGCATCGTGGTACTCGGCCTGATCACCAAATTCGACGCGGGCATCTGACCTCACGGATCGGGGGAACCATGGTTTCTGGCAACAGTGCGATTCGCGGCTCTCGAGTCGGGGCTGGTCCGATGGGGGAGCAGGATCACGGCTATCACGCGGATCGCGTCGCAGTCTCCTATTGGGACGAGCTAGGCAACGAGACGGTGCGGTACTTCGCAGCCGATCTGCCACCAGAAGAGATCCCCGACGTAATCGACTCGCCGTCCAGCGGCCTGCCGGCGGGCCGTGACAAAGACAACCCGCCTGCGGTGCCCAAGCTCGAGCCGTACAAGACCCATCTTGCGTACGTGAAGGAACGGCGAAGCGACGAAGAGGCCGCGCAATTGCTCGAAGAGGCGCTCACGGCACTCCGCAAACGTCGGGGCACTGCTTCGCCCGCGAAGTAACGACCCGGCCCAGAGACTAGACGACCATCTCCGGCGGTCCGTCAGCGAGGCGGAACACGTCCAGCATTGCATGTCGTCGCTGGAACTGTCGCTCGGGCCGGATCAGTCGTGCTCGGCGGTCCAGTATTTCTCGATCGAGATAAGGTTCTCGGGAACCTCGGCCGCCGCCTCCTGGTCCACGAAGAACACTGTGCGTCGCTTGCCGAGCACGCCCGCGGCGGGCACCTCATCCATAGCGGCTCCCGCGAGTGCGAGCCCGAGAACCGACGCCTTGTCCGCTCCCGCGAGCACCAGGAAAACCCGCTGGGAGCTGTTCAGCGCCGGCAGGGTCAGGCTCAACCGCTCGGGGGGCGGCTTCGGCGACTCCCGCACGGCGATCACCGTCTTGTCCTTCTCCCGGATACCCGGCATGCCCGGGAACAACGAGGCGATGTGCCCATCGGGGCCAACCCCGAGAAATGTGATGTCGAATCGGGGCAAGGACTCGCCTTCACCGGCCGCCGCGGCGAGTTCGTGGGCATAGGCGGCAGCGGCCGCATCCAGGTCATCGAACTCGTCTGCGGCCGGAAAAGGGTGTACGCGGGCGGGGTCCACAGCGATGTGGTCGAGCAACGCGCGCCGAGCCTGCAACTCATTCCGGTCCGCGTGCTCTTTGGGCACCCAGCGTTCGTCGCCCCACCAGAAGTTCACCTTCGACCAATCGACGCTGTCTCGAGCGGGGGAGTGGTTGATGGCTTCGAGGGCGCCGATGCCCATGCCGCCACCGGTCAGTACGAGAGTCGCCTCGCCGTCCTGGGCGATCAGATCGATGGTCTTGGTGATCACCCTGGCAGCAACGCTTCCGGTCAGCGTGCGTTTGTCCGGGTGCACCAGCACACGATGCTCATTCGTCACTTCTTCGCCGTCCTGCTCTTCGCACCGGTCTCACGCTGCCCTGAAACGGCGTCCGGCTGCACGCCCGCAGCCGGCCCGAACAGGCTGAGGCCCGACTTGATCACTTCTCCAAACAAATCATCCGGATCGAGCCTTCGCAACTCCTCTGTGAGACAGTCGGGAAGCCGGCGCCTGGGCAGCGCGATGTCGTGCGTGGGCTGGCCCGGTTGCACGAGCCGGGCCACGCCAGGCATCTCCCGGTCCAGCACGATCGGGCCCGAGGGACGCTCCAGGGTGACTCCGTGGATACCACCGGCCGCGCTTGGTGCGGAGAACTCGAGCGACACGGGCACTTGAAGTTGCAGTTTCAGCCACGCTGCGAGCAGCGCCGTCGACGGCGAGTCGGGCGCACCATGCACCGCCGCTGCCGTCACCGGTTCGTAGGGTGGCTGGTCGAGAACCGCGGCAAGCTGAGCGCGCCACAAAGTCAGCCTCGTCCACGCGAAGTCGGTGTCGCCTGGTGCATACGTTTCGTGCAAGTGCTGCAATGCCGACTGCGGGTCGGGGCTCGAAGCGGCATCGGTGATCCGGCGCTGAGCGAGCCGTCCGAGCGCGCTCTTCGACGCGATCTCAGGAGCCTCGTGCGGCCACCACACCACGACTGGTGCATCCGGCAGCAACAAGCCCGTGACCAACCCCTCTTGATCGGATGCGGCCGCGCCGTATGCGCGCAAGATGACGACTTCGCTCGCGCCCGCGTCGCCCCCGACGCGAATCTCCGCGTCGAGCCGGGCCGCTGGTTCGGCGAGCTCGCCCGAACCTCCACTACACACCGCGATCACTCGCATCGGGTGCTCTCGCGAAGCGGCGTTCGCCGCCGCGATCGCCTCTTCCTCTTGACCCACACCCGTTGCGATCACGAGCGTGAGCACACGGCCGAGAGCGACGGCGCCGCCCTCGTCGCGGATCTTCACGAGGGCCTTCGAAACGGCGCTCGTAGTGGTGTCCGGCAGATCGACGATCACGGGCGCCTCCACACTCTGCCGTCGCGGGCAAGCAGCTCATCGGCTGAGGCCGGACCCCATGTGCCCGGACGGTACTGCTCGGGTTTGCCTTGCGCCGCCCAGAACTCCTCGATCGGGTCCAGGATCTTCCAGCTCAGCTCGACCTCGCGGTGCCGGGGGAACAGCGGCGGATCGCCCAGCAGCACATCCAGAATCAGACGTTCGTAGGCTTCGGGGCTCGCTTCGGTGAAGGCGTGCCCATAGCCGAAGTCCATCGTCACATCGCGGACTTGCATCCCCGCACCGGGCACTTTCGATCCGAACCGGATGGTGACCCCTTCGTCGGGCTGCACCCGGATCACGAGCGCATTCTCGCCCAGGGCCGAGGTCTGGCTCTCCTCGAACAAATACTGCGGCGCACGCTTGAACACGACCGCTATCTCGGTCACGCGGCGTCCCAGTCGTTTGCCAGCGCGCAAGTAGAACGGCACGCCCGCCCATCGCCTGGTGTCGATGTCGAGACGCATCGCCGCATAAGTCTCGGTCGTCGACTCGGGATTCATCCCGTCCTCTTCGAGGAAGCCGACCACTTGCTGACCGCCCTGCCAGCCTCCCGAATACTGTCCCCGCGCCGTGCCCGCGCCGAGATCGTGCGGCAGGCGGATCGCCGAGAGCACCTTCTCCTTCTCGGTGCGCAGATCGGCCGCGTCGAAAGAGACCGGCTCTTCCATCGCGGTAAGAGCGAGCAATTGCAGCAAATGGTTCTGGATCACATCGCGGGCCGCCCCGATGCCGTCGTAGTAGCCGGCCCGCCCGCCGACGCCGATGTCCTCCGCCATCGTGATCTGCACGTGGTCGACGTAGTTCGCGTTCCAGATCGGCTCGAAGAGCATGTTCGCGAAGCGCAGCGCGAGGATGTTCTGCACCGTCTCCTTGCCGAGGTAATGGTCGATGCGGAAGA
>CAYRUW010000217.1:0-3326 GCA_964427465.1 uncultured Diaminobutyricimonas sp. | reverse complement strand
CCGGATGCCGCACGCGCCTGGGCCCTCGGGCCCGACGAAGCCAATGCTCGCCTCATCGCGCGCACTGCGGATCGAGCGGATCGCCGGATCGTGCTCGACTAGACTGGCGGCGTTCCCACATCCGCTTCAACACAACCCGCCGGAGCAGCGCGTGCCCACGATAATCGTCGATGTCATGCCCAAGGCGGAACTGCTCGACCCCCAGGGCAAAGCCGTCGCGGGGGCGCTCGCAAGGCTCGGCAAGAGCCGGATCAAGGGCGTGCGAGTCGGCAAGCGATTCGAACTCGAAGTCGATGAACCTATCGACGCCAGCGTGCTCGAAGAGGTGCGCCTGATCTCGGAAGATCTGCTTTCCAACCAGGTGATCGAAGATGTCGTCGACATCCGGGTCGGGGATTCGGTCGTGGCGGGAGAGACGCACTGATGCGGATCGGCGTGATCACGTTCCCAGGCTCGCTGGACGACCGGGACGCGCAACGCGCCATCCGTCTTGCCGGAGCGGAGCCGGTGACGCTGTGGCACGGCGACCACGAACTCAAAGGTGTCGACGCTATCGTGCTCCCGGGCGGTTTCAGCTACGGCGACTACTTGCGTTGCGGCGCGATCGCGGCGCGATCGCCGATCATGAGCGAAGTCATCGACGCCGCGGGCAAAGGTATGCCGGTGCTAGGCATCTGTAACGGCTTTCAGGTGCTCGTCGAGGCGCAATTGCTGCCCGGCGGTCTCGTGCGCAACGACCACGGGCGGTTCATCTGCCGCGACCAGCGGATGCGAGTGGAGAACAATCGCACGGCCTTCACGAACGAGTTCGAGGCCGGCCAGGAGATCACGATCCCGCTCAAGAACGGCGAGGGCGGTTTCATAGCCGACGCGGAGACGATCGCGCGTCTCGAGGGCGAGGGGCTCGTGGTGTTCCGCTATCTCGGGGTGAACCCGAACGGTTCGGTGAACGACATCGCCGGCGTCACGAACGAGCGCGGCAACGTCGTCGGACTCATGCCCCATCCAGAGCACGCCGTCGAGCCGGGGTTCGGACCGGACACGACCGCCGCGATGCGCTCAGGCACCGACGGTCTGACCTTCTTCTCGAGCGCGCTACGGGCCCTTCAGGCCGCCTGACTCACGGTCGCTGGGCGATCATGTGACGTCTCGGCGCCACGATACGAAGTAGCCGGCAATGGCGAAGACGAGCGCGAGCGCGACGAGCACGAGCCCGCCCTGCCACCACTCGAGCGACTCGGTGGCGGCCTCTCCGAGCACCGAGTAGAAGCTCGCGCCGACCAGGGCGTCGCCCGCGGCGCCCGGCAGGAACCTGCCCACGGATGCGAGCCACTCCACGAACGACGCGACCGTGCGCAGAATCGGTTCGACGAACTGGGTGAACGCGAGCACCACGACGATCGAACCCACTTGGCTCGGGATCAGCACTCCGATGCCGACGCCTATCGCGCCCCAGAGCGCCATAGCGAGCAGCACCCGAGCGATCAGAGCCCACGTATCGGGATCGCCCAGCGCCGGGTCCACGCCCATCGCGTTGAGGACGATCGAACCGAGCCCGACCGAGGCGACCAGGCCCAGCACCCCGAAGAATGCGCCGACGAAGAACATCGTCAGAAGTTTCGACCCGAGCACCACCGCGCGCCTGGGGGTGGCGAGGAACGTGGGTGTGAGCGTCTGGTGGCGGAACTCGTTGGTGACGGCGAGCGCCCCGACGAGCAGCGGGAACACATAGCCGATCGAACTCGCGAAGCTGTAGATGAGCGGTGGCAGCACCGCAGCGGGCAGGCCAGGTGCGCCTTCTGTTTCGCCGAGCTGCCCTCCGAAGCCGAGCGCGACGATCGCCGTCGTGAAAGCGACATAGCCGAGCAGCACGATGCCGAGCAGCCACCACATCCGGGTGCTGAGAACCTTGGTGAACTCTGCGTTCACGGCCGCCACGAACCGGCTCATCGTGCCCCCTCCTTGGTCGCTCCGGCGGATTGCGAGGCGTCGTTCCCGCCGGAGATCAGCGCGAGGAACGAATCCTCGAGCCCGGAGTCACGACCGTGCAGCGAGTTCAGTTCCACCCCGGCGGCGAACGCGACGTGGCCGACCTGGCCCGGCAGTGCGTTCGCGACCTCGAATCCGGTGCGACTTGCCACGAACTCCAGACCGGATGCCGTGAGCGCCGCCTGCAACGCCGCGCGGTCGGGCGAATCCACGATAGTGACCACAGCGCCACCGAGGCTTGCAAGGCTGCCGTGGTGCACAAGACGGCCCTTGTTGATGACCACAACCTCGTCGACCGTCTGCTGCACTTCGCTCAGCAGGTGCGAGCTCACGAGAATCGTGCGCCCCTCGTCGGCGAGGTCGCGCAAGAAGTTCCGGATCCAGCGGATGCCTTCCGGGTCGAGGCCGTTCACCGGCTCGTCGAGCACGAGCACGCCCGGGTCGCCGAGCAGAGCGCTCGCGAGACCGAGCCGCTGCCGCATGCCGAGCGAATAGCCGCCGACCCGCCGGGAGGCGTATTGGCCAAGGCCCACCTGTTCGAGCACGTGGCCGACGCGCGCTGTATCCACGCGCGCGGCGCGTGCGTACACGAGCAAGTGGTCGCGGGCACTGCGCCCCGGGTGGAAGCTCGCGGCTTCGAGCGCTGCGCCGACGGTGTGCAGCGGCTCCGGCAGATCCCGGTAGTGCGTTCCGTCGAAGGTGGCGCTTCCCTCCGACGCGTTGACGAGCCCGAGCAGAACCCGCAGGCTCGTGGTCTTTCCGGCCCCGTTCGGGCCGAGGAACCCTGTCACGCGCCCCGGCTCGACCGTGAAACTCAGATCGGTCACAGCCGCGACTTGGCCGAAGCGCTTGGTCACGCCATCGAACCGGATCGGCAATCCGCTCGGCACTGGCACCTCCGTGTCTGCTCTACGGAACAACCCTGACAGACGCGCGGCACCGTCGCATCCGTCGTGAGGCGGATGTGCACCGGCCGGCAGGGGGAACGAGCAAGTGCGACCCGGCTCGTGGCGGCCGGCACCCGTCGCCGCCGATAGAATCGAGGCTCAGGCCCCTTCCGCTAGGAGTCCCCTGCCGTGAGCCGCACGTCCGCGACCACCCACGTCGACACAGTCGCGAACGCCATCGCGACTCCAGACAAAGAACAGCCATACGAGACGCTCGGCCTGAAGCCCGACGAGTACGAACGCATCCGGCAGATCCTGGGCCGCCGGCCCACGAGCGGCGAACTCGCCATGTATTCGGTGATGTGGAGCGAGCACTGCTCGTACAAGAGTTCCAAGGTGTGGCTGCGCCAGTTCGGGCAGAAGGTCACCCCCGCGATGAAGCGGAACCTC
>CAYRUW010000216.1:0-3335 GCA_964427465.1 uncultured Diaminobutyricimonas sp. | reverse complement strand
TGCGACGTCGAATCGAACTGCAACATCATGCCCTTGTCCAGTCGGTTCTGCACGACACGAGACACTTTGAAGAAGTCCTCTTCGTGCCGCGCCTCACGCTGCACGAGCGATGCGATCGTGAGCACGCGATGCCGGTCGTCGGAGGCAACCCCCGCATCGTCGAGCGCGACCTTCATGCGATCGACAAGACGCTGCACCATGTCCCGGGCTGAGGTTCCCGGATCGAACTCGTACCGGGCTGGGAACAAGTAGCCCTCGAGACTGGGCGCTTTGCCCGGCAGGCCGAAGGACTTGTAGTCCTCCTCAAGCGCCTCGAACTCTTCAAGCGGAACCCCGGTCGCCTCACTCAGCCGGTGGAAGATGCTGTCGACCGTGATCCCTTCCGGGATGGTGACCGTCGACACTTTGCGATTGGCCGGGTCGAGCAGTGCATCAAGCGCAGCTTGGGCGCTCATCTGCTTCTCGAGCCCGTAGGTTCCGGGCATGAACGTCGGCTGTTGCTCCAAGCCGAGCAACAGTTGATAGAAGGCGTCGAACGTCATCGTCACGCCCGCGTCGGCCAGCGTTCGCGCGATGTCGGAGCCGATGTCTCCGGATGCGATCACGACGTCAACCGGCTCGCCGTTGCCATCGCCGACGTAGTCGTTGACCTCTTCCCAGCCCAGCACGTCACGGATTCGGTCCTCGAAAAGCGCCCAGCCGGTCGCAGCGCCGCCGGCGAGCAGCACGAGCACGGTGAGTAGGGCCCACAACCAGCCGAGCCGTCGCTTGGGCCGATGACCGTCTCCACCGCCGCGCCCGCGCTCCCGGTCGCGCAGTTCGCGCCTGGTCAGCGATCCGGCGCCATCGCCGGGCTGAGCATTGGATTCGGGCACGGGTGTGAAGATGTCGGCCCAGTTGGGATCATTCGCCACGATTCACGGTCTTTCGTCCGGGTCAACGACAGTGCCGGGGGGCGAGCCACCGGATCGCTCGATGTCGAGCGCGTGCTGGAGAATGATCATAGCGGCCGCCTGGTCCACGACGGGCCTTGCGCTCTTGGAATTCCGCCCGGTTCGCTGCAACGAGCGTTGTGCGGTCACGGTGCTCATCCGCTCGTCGACGAGCCGGACCGGTACGCCTGCGAACGATGCGAGCCAGGCCGCGACATCGCGGGCGTCCTGGGTCGACCGGGTGTCCCGACCGGAAAGCGACACCGGCAGACCAACGATCACTTCGATCGCCGCGAGGTCGGTAACCAGGCCGCGGACCACATTCTCGTCGAGGTCGCCGCGCTGCACCGTCTGCACCGGGGTCGCGAGCAAACCGTCGGGGTCGCTCGCCGCAATGCCCACTCGTGCCTTGCCGACGTCGATGCCCAGGCGCACTCCGGATCGCACGATCAGTCGTTCAACTCCGCCTTGATCGCCGACAGCGCCGCTGGTATCGCATCGAGCTTCGAACCGCCGCCTTGCGCGAGGTCGTCGCGACCGCCGCCGCCACCACCGAGCGCAGCCGCCGCGAGCTTCGCGAGCGAACCGGCCCGGGCCCCGCGATCACGTGCGGCCGGCGTGGTCGCGACGATCACCGCCGGCTTGCCGGAGATCTTGCCCGCAAGCGCGACCACGCCGGGTACGGAGCCCAGACGTTCCCGGACCGTCGTCGCAAGACTGCGCAAGTCGTCGTTCGATCCGATCGCGCCGACGTCTTCGATCACCGTTGTGTAGGCACCGACCGTGGACGCGCTCGCGACGAGGCCGGGCACGCGATCGGCGAGGGCGCTCGCCTCGTATTGCGCGATCTTGCGCTCGGCGGCCTTGAGACCGGCCATGAGCTCCTGGATGCGTTCAGGCAGCTTCTCCCTCGGCGTTTTGAGCGTGCTGGTCAATTGAGACACGATGGCGCGTTCGGTGGCCAGGTCGCGGAACGCATCCAAACCGACGAGCGATTCGATTCGCCGGTTCGTCGCGCCGACCGAAGACTCCCCGATCACGTTGATCAGGCCGATCTCGCTCGAACGCTGCACGTGGGTGCCCGCACACAGTTCCCGAGACCACGGTCCGCCGATGTCTACCACGCGCACGCTATCGCCGTACTTCTCACCGAACAACGCCATCGCCCCGATGCGCTTGGCCTCGTCGAGGGGCATGATCCGCGTGACAACCTCAAGGTTGTCGCGAACCGCATTGTTGGAGATCTCTTCGATCTCGCTACGCGTCTCGGGCGAGAGTGCCTGGTTCCAGCCGAAGTCGAGGCGCATGTAGCCGGACTTGTTGTACGAGCCGGACTGATGCGCCTGAGGACCGAGCACCTGCCGCAGCGCCGCGTGGATTACGTGAGTGGCGGAGTGCGCTTGCGCGGCGCCGTGCCGCCACATCGGGTCCACGACGGTCGTCGCCTTCTCCCCCACCGCCACCTCGCCGTGGAGCACTTGCACGGTGTGGCTCACCAGGCCTTTCACCGGTCGCTGAACATCGAGCACTTCGAGTTCGAACCCGGTTCCGACGATCCGGCCCTGATCGGCCTCTTGTCCACCGGATTCCGGATACAGCGAGGTCTCGCCGAGGACCACCTCGGCGATCTCGCCGGCCTCGGCCCGGTCGACCGGGCGGCCATCCACGATCAGTCCGAGCACGCTGCTCTCGGTCTGCAACGACTCGTAGCCGGTGAACACCGTCTCGCCGAGCCGGCGGAACTCGCTGTACACGGACATGTCCGCGAGCGCCCGCTTCTTCGCGCGCGCATCCGCTTTGGCGCGTTCGCGTTGTTCGGCCATGAGCTTGTCGAAGGCGGCGCGGTCGACCGCGAGACCCGCTTCTTCGGCCATTTCGAGGGTCAGGTCGATCGGAAAGCCGAAAGTGTCGTGCAATTGGAACGCGGTCGAACCCGGGATCGCCTGCTCGCCCTGTTGCTTCGCCTCGGCGACGGCGACATCGAGGATGCTCGTGCCGCTCGCGAGCGTGCGCAAGAAGGCCTCCTCTTCGCCGAGAGCGAGTCGCGAAGTGCGCTCGTAGTCGTGCGCCACCTCGGGGTATGCGGGGCTCATCGCATCGCGCGACGCGGCGAACAGTTCTGCGAAGCTCGGTGCATCGACGCCGAGCAACCGCATCGCGCGGACGCTGCGCCGCAGCAGCCGTCGCAGGATGTACCCGCGGCCCTCGTTGCTGGGGGTGACCCCATCGGTCATGAGCATGAGCGCGGAGCGCACATGGTCGGCGATCACGCGCATCCGCACGTCGTCTTCATGATCCGCGCCGTAGCGGCGCCCGGAGATCCGGCTGGCCACGTCGAGCACGGGGCGCACCTGGTCGATCTCGTACATGTTCTCGACGCCTTGCTTAAGGAACGCGACCCGT
>CAYRUW010000215.1:0-3356 GCA_964427465.1 uncultured Diaminobutyricimonas sp. | reverse complement strand
GCGCCGGCGACGGTCGTCGCAAGCTGGGCGATCGTGCGCAGCCTGCCCTGCAGCGGCCGCACGAACAGGATCACCGCGAGCACCGCGACCACGACCGCGGCAGCCACGACGATCGTCGAGGATCGGGTGAGCGCGATCGTGAGCGCTGCCACGGCGGACCAGCCGATCGTCGGCACTCGGCGCACCATCCCGGCGGCGTACAGGATCGCGAAGGCGATCAGGGCGATGAGCGCTGCGGTCGCCAGCAGGTTGGCGTTGCCGGTGATGCCCTGGATGCGGCCGCCCTCGAACAGCAGTGCCCGCGACCAGTAGAACGCGGCCGGCACCTCCGAACCGTATTCGACGAAGAACGGGAGCACCGGATGGCCCACGAATGCGTCCACGACGAATTCGAAAGCCAGTGAGAGCCCGAGCACCCAGCGCATCGCGAGCCCCAGGGCACGCACGATCTGCGCACGATCCAGCACCAATGCCAGGAACAGCGCTCCCACGGTCGTGAACATGGTGGCGAGCACGCCGAGCACGCTCGCCAACGGGTAGTTCGACCAGAACACCGATGCCACGATGACCACGAAGAACAACCACAGCGGTGCGGGCACCCAGCGCAGCGAGGGGCGAGCGCGCACGAGCGAGACGAATGCCGCGACCAGCAGCACCGCGCACAAGGCACCCCAGCCCCACCAGCTCAGCAGGTTCCGCCAGAAATCCCCGGCGGCAAGGGTGAAGAAGATGAGGGTCGCCAGCGGGGTGCGCAAGTCGCGGCCCCTCAGCATGACCTCAAGGTTATCTCCGTCTGCACCAACCGTAGGCCACGGCCTGTGTTCGCCCCATCGCCTCAACCCTGTCCAGGGCGTTCGCGCCACTGGCGCATTGCGCGCGCCGGCCATTTGCTTGGTCCGGTCCTTCGCATCCTCGCCCACACCAGCGCTAGGAGCGCCGCGGACGAGTACCCGGACAGCGTCCGTTCGAGGTCGACCGTGAGGTCGCGCTCGGCGAGCGCGTGCAGCGAACGGTCCGTGAAGCCGTAGCGAGAACGCATGAGCAGCGCCGTGCCGGGGTCCTTCATGAGCTGTCGGAACAGCCCTAGGGCGTGCACGCGGTTGGTGGCCTGCATCTGGCACTCGGTGTTCCACCACAGCCACGCGATTTCGCACTCGCGCTCGTCCGGCCAGACGATCACCGGGTCGTGCAGCACGTCGCGGAACGCCGCTGTCAGAAGCTCGTTCGAGACGTCGTCGAAGAACATTTCGTTGATGGCCAGATACTCGTGGATTGTTCCCGTGCGAATGCCCCAATGACCAGATTCCCGCTCGTGATCGTGCACCCGGAAGCGCACGAGTTCCTCCTCGCCCAGAACTGTTATCGGGAAGTGTTTCACGAGCGTGATCCATCGTTCGAAGTCCGCCAGCTGGTGCAGGGTGTTGTCGTAGAGGCCGTGCCGCTCATAGAAGCTGCGGCGGATCAGAACGCTCGAGTGACACAATGCGTTGCCGTTTTCGAAGAAGTAACGCAACCACTGCGCCTGGCTCCGGTTCGGCTGCCGGAACGGTCCGCGCCTGCCCGCAAGCTCGTCGGCATCCAGGTGGTCGCCGGCTTCATCGATGTAGCGCACGCCGGTGAACACGGCGCCAAGCTCAGGCCGCCCAGACAGCACTTCCAGTTGCCGGTCCAGCTTGCCGGGCTCCCAGACGTCCTCCGGGTCGATGATGGCGATCAGATCGGAACGGGCCTGCTGTATGCCCATGTTGAGTGCCGCAGCGCTACCTTGGCCGCTGCCGAGCAGGTACGTGCGCATCCGTTCGTCCTGGATTTCACTGAGCTGCCATGCGGAGCGATCGGACGAGGCGTCGTCGACGACGATCAACTCGAGGTCTGCCATCGTCTGATCCAGCACGCTGCGGGCGGCCTGGGCCACCCATCGCTCATGATCTGAGCAAGGCATCACCACCGATACGCGCGGTGTCTTCGACGAGGGAACCGGAATACGAAGCGACGGCAGGGTATGCGTGGCGGCGCTTTCCGGATACTCGCCTGCACTGAGTTGTGCGTCGAGCCTGGACATTGCGCGGCCGAGCTCGGCTTGTCCTCGCGGCCCGAGGAACCGTCGGTATCTCGGTAGCAGATCTCTGAGCACGGTGTCCTGCTCGAAACGTGATTTCTGCGACCATTGCCCTCCGCGATGAACGCGATAGAGGGTCATCACTTGCGGCAGGAGCCCGGCGTCCCCGCTCTCGGTGACGAGCATGTTGATGAGCCAGTCGTACGCGGTTTCCTGGAACACCTCGCCCGGAAGCGCGTGCACGACGCCAGCTCGGTACATGCATGCGCTGAACGTTGTGAACCAGCTGTTCCGCGCCATCTCTGCGGCGGATACCCGAGTGATGAAAGATTCGAATCCGATCGACGGGATGGTGTGCGCCGAACCGGTCTCGTCGTCGTAGAACAACGACCTGTTCGCCACCATCGAAAGAGAAGCGTCCGCTTCCAGCGCGGCCGCCATTCGCTGAATCCGGTCGGGCCACAGCCACCAGTCATCGCCCTCGAGCACCGCGATGTAGCGGCCTCTGCACGCGGCGAATCCGCGACGGTAGTTCCGGGTGATGCCCAGCCGTTCCTCGGGCGGCAGGACGTTCACGGAGAACTCGACTCCGCGGGCCCATTCTTCGACGATCTCGCGCGTACCGTCGCTCGATGCGTCGTCGGCGACCACTACCTCGACCGAGTAGGCAGTGGACTGGGCGGAGATCGAGTCCAGAGCGGTCTGCACGTAGCGTGCCTGGTTGTGCGTGACGACCAGGACGCTGACGTCGGGGGACCCTGATGACGTCATGTTGGGAAGACTAGACGAACGCGGCGTGCCCGGTGATCGCGCGGCCGACGATGAGAGTGTTCATCTCGCGCGTGCCCTCGTACGAGTACATCCCTTCGGCGTCGGCGAAGAACCGCGCGGCGTCGTTGTCGAGAACGATGCCGTTGCCGCCCATCGCCTCGCGTGCCCAGGCGACCGTCTCGCGCATCCTGCTGGTCGCGAAGGCCTTCGCAAGCGCCGCGTGCTCGTCGCGCTGCGCGCCTTCGTCGAGCATCTGGCTCACCCGGGCGACCATGCCGATCGAAGCGGTGATGTTGCCGAGGCACTTCACGAGCAGGTCCTGCACGAGCTGGTGACCGGCGATCGGCTTGCCGAACTGAATCCGCTCGCCCGCGTACTTCAACGCCGCCTCGTATGCGCCGATCGAGTTGCCGACCGCCGCCCACGCGACTTCGGCCCGGGTAAGGCGGAGTACCGCAGCGGTCTCGCGGAACGAGTTCGCGTTCTGCAGGCGGAGCGACTCCGGCACGACGACGTTGTCGAGTTC
>CAYRUW010000214.1:0-3356 GCA_964427465.1 uncultured Diaminobutyricimonas sp. | reverse complement strand
CGTGATGCTCGCCGGCGATGATCTGGTCGGCCGCCGAGGCAATGGCCTCGGCAACCCGCCCGTCGATGATTCCGAGCTGCCCGTTCACGATCGCCGCGGCACGTTTGACCCGGGCGAGCGCGACGATCTGCGCGCTTTCCAGCCCCGTGCCCGAGATCGGGAAGTTCTCGACCGCGCGTTGCGTCTGGGCGCGGTAGAGAGCCTTCGCGGGGACCTTCACCTCACCCATCGTGTCGTGTTCGATGCGGAACTCTTCCGCATTGCCTGGGCTTGCGTCCTGGGGGGTGTGGGTGGTCACGCCTTCGTCTTCCTTCGCTACCGAGAGCCCTCAGACGGCTCCGATGATGAGGTCGGACTCGACCCGACCCTCGAGCAGACGGTAGTTCGACCCGACCACCGCCAGCCTACCTTCCGCGACCGCGGCGCTGATCAGTTCGGAGCGTTCTACGACCGCTCGCACAGTGGCGCGCAAGTGCTCTCGCGCGACCTCGAACACGTCGACCTCCAGGGCACCATGGGTCGCGCGCTCGACCGAGGGAACGATCGGCTGGATGTGCTTGGCGATGTGCGGGGGCAAATTGTCGCCGTTGCCCGTGTGCACGTCTATCGCCGCTCGCACGGCCCCGCACTTGTCGTGGGCGAGCACGACGATGAGCGGCACGCCGAGCACTTCCACCGCGTATTCGAGGGATGCGATCACCGATGCCGAGACGATCTGGCCTGCGTTGCGCACAACGAACAGGTCGCCGAGTCCTTTGTCGAAGATGATCTCGGCCGCCAGCCGCGAGTCGCTGCAGCCGAAGAGCACGGCGTCGGGCGCTTGATTGTCGGCGAGTTCGCTGCGTCGATCGACGTCCTGTCTCGGATGCCGTGGTTCGCCGGCTACGAATCGTTCGTTGCCGCGCAGCATCTCCTGCCACGCTTTCGCGGGAGTCTTGTTCACCTCGTGCTCGCTTTCGTCACCTCGATCGCCATGGTCCTGAATTCGTCGTCGCCGGCCGTGCCGTAAAGAACGAATGTCGAGTCGCCGGCATCGCTCGACATCGCGAGCGTCAGATTGCCGGCGTCGCGCACTTCACGCTGGTCGTAGAGCCGCCAGCGGACGCCTTCGATGAGCACCGAGCCTGTCTCCCGCGCGTTCTCGAGCTGGGCTGCAAGCCAGCTCGGGTTCGCGTCGATGCCTTGTTTCAGCCCGAGGAACTCGTTGTCCGGGGTCACGAAGCCGATCCGCCAGACCGTGACCCCGTCGGCACCGGTGCTCAATCCGGCACGATTGGCTCGCCAGCCTTCATCGAGTTGCGGCGCGGCGAGCGGTACCTTCACGCTGTGTTGCGCGTCGGCTGCGATTGCCGCGTAGTCGACCTCATCGACCCCTCCTTCATCGCCCGGAGACGTCATGAGCAGGCCGAAGAAGCCCGCGATCAAGAGGGACGCGATCACGGCACCGAACAGATTGCGCAGGTTCTGGTTTGCCCGGCGCTCGCGGCGAGCGTTCGCACGCCGCTCGGCTTGCTCTTGCGGGGTCTCTGGACGGCCGAGTTCGGCGACGATCGGCCGTTTGCGCGACCCTGCCATCGGCTACTCGGATGCCGCAGCGCGCGCGGCATCCAGTCGGGCCTTGGCCCCGATCAACCATTCCTCACAGCGCTTTGCGAGCGCTTCTCCACGCTCCCAGAGTGCGAGCGATTCCTCGAGGGTGGGCGTGCCCTGCTCGAGTTCGGCGACGACGCGAACCAGTTCGTCGCGCGCCTGTTCGTAGCTCAGGCTCCCGACGTCTTGCTGTGTGGCTTCGGGCACATTCAAATCCTAGTCCTCGCAATCCGGTGCATCATGGCTCGACCTTCGCGGCCACCTCGCCAGCGGCCACTGTCAGTCGCAGGCGCGTTCCCGGCGGAGCTTCGGCGGGGTCGCGCAGCGCAGACCCGGAGGGAAGCCGCGCGATCGCATAGCCGCGCTCTAGCGTGTGCTTGGGCGAGAGGGCGCGCAATTGCGATGCCAAGTGCGCCAGTTTCGAGTGTTCGCGCTCGATCCGGTTCGCGGCCAGTTCGCTCCCGCGCGCGACCCATCGGGTCAGCTCCTCTGCGCGCAAATCGATGAGGCGATCCGGGTTCGCCATCGCCGGCCGGGAGCGCAATTGCCCGATCCGGTCTATCTCGTGCCCCACCAAGGCAGTGACCCGGCCGGTCATTCGCGCTCGGGCCTGCTGTACGCGGGCGAGCTCCTCGGTGACGTCCGGCACGACCCGCTTGGCCGCATCCGTGGGAGTCGACGCGCGCAGATCGGCGACGTCATCGAGCAGGGGCCGGTCCGCTTCGTGACCGATCGCACTGACCAGCGGAGTCGCAGCCGCGGCCGCTGTGCGCACGAGCTGCTCGTCGCTGAAGACGAGCAGGTTCTGAAAGTCGCCGCCGCCACGGGCGACGATGATCACGTCGACCTCGGGGTCGGCGTCGAGCCTGCGGATGGCCGCGGCGAGCTCGGCCGGTGCGCGTTCGCCCTGCACCGCGGCATGTGCGACGCGGAAGCGCACTTGCGGCCAGCGCAACCGCGCGTTTCGCAGCACGTCTTTCTCCGCGTCGCTGTCTTTGCCGGTCACGAGCCCGATGCAGTGCGGCAAGAACGGCAGCGCGCGCTTTCGCTCGGCGTCGAAGAGCCCTTCTTCGCGAAGTTTCCGGCGCAATTGCTCGAGCCGCTCGAGCAAGTCGCCGAGTCCGACATGGCGCATGTCGTGCACTTGCATCGTCAGGGTGCCGCCCTTGACCCACCAGTCGGGTTTCACGAGCGCGATCACCCGGTCGCCCTGCTTGAGATCGTCGGGCACCCGGGCCTTGACCGAGGACCACATGGTGAAGGACACGGTCACGTCGAGGTCGCAGTCCTTGAGCTTGCCGTAGACGTTGCCGCCGGAAACGCCCCACTGCGTGATCTCGCCCTCGACCCACACGGTGCCGAGGCGATCGATCCAGCCCTTGAGCTTTCCGGAGAGCACCGAGACCGGCCACGGCGCTTCGCGTGTCGCGCGATCCGGCACAGCGGAGTCCTCCACTTTCCCTCCCAGCGTATGCAAGCGGCTCGACCATAGACTGGGGGCGTGAGCCAGATCACGAACGGCGCCGCCGTAAGTCTTGAGATGCCGCGGGTTCCTCCGGCACGAAACAGGCTAGTGGACCGCCCTGTCAAGGGGACCAAGCGCGTGCTTCTGGCGGCTCCGCGCGGCTACTGCGCGGGCGTGGATCGCGCGGTGATCGCAGTGGAGAAGGCCCTGGAGCGCTACGGTGCTCCGATCTATGTGCGGAACCAGATCGTGCACAACGTGCACGTCGTGGCCACCCTCGAGCGAAAAGGCGTGATCTTCG
>CAYRUW010000213.1:0-3361 GCA_964427465.1 uncultured Diaminobutyricimonas sp. | reverse complement strand
CAGTCCCCCGGCGTCTCCGCCGAGACTCGTCGCTTGCGCGAGCAGCCCCGCGCGCAGTCCCGCGGCCGCTGCGACCAGTCCGTCCGGCCCGGCGAGTACTTTTGCGCCGGGCTCGGCGAGAACCAGGAACGCGGCCCGTTCGCCTGGCGAGCCCGGCACGAGGCGGCCGTCGAGTTCGAGTTCGCTGCCCAGTACGGCCTCGGTCGTTTCGCCGAGCACGACAACCGGAGCGCTGAACTCAAACCAGTCTTCGCCCGACTGGAATCCGGTCAAATGTGCAGCGACGGGCACGCCGGCGCCCTCGTGCACGGTCTCGTCGAGCACCACTCGCACGTGGATCCGGTCGCCGAGCGAGGCGACGAGCGCTTGCGGCGCGCGCGCCGGTTGCTGGAACCCGATCGAGCACGCGACGAGTGCGAGCGCGCCGATCGCAGCGGCGACCGTCGGCCGCCGGAACCGGAGCAGGATGGCGGCGGCCGCCAAGGCCGCCACCGCGACCGGCCAAGCGGCAATCGGCACCGCGACGAGCACGATCGCGGCGAGCCAGGCGAGAAGTGCGGGTGCGACCAGCCTCAGGTCCGCCGTCACACGGCGACCAGGTCACGCAGTGCCGCGAACGTCTTCTCGCCGATCCCGCGCACGTTCTTCAGATCTTCGACCGAGGAGAACCGGCCGTTGGCGTCGCGCCAGGCGAGAATCCGCGCCGCCAATTCCGGCCCGACACCGGGCAAGCTCTCGAGCACGCCGGAGTCTGCCGCGTTCAGGTCGACGCGCCCGTCGGCTGTGCGTCCGGCCGGGACTCGGTCGAGTTCGCCGATCTCCGGCACGTAGAGCTGCTCGGCGTCGCTTACGAAACCGGCGAGATTCAGGGCCGTCTCATCGGCATGCTCGGTGAACCCGCCTGCCGCGGCGATTGCATCGACCACTCTCGCGCCGCCCGCGAGTTCGTAGAGCCCCGGTCTGCGCACCGCGCCCAGCACGTGCACGACCAGGCCTGGTGCCGCGGCCGGCGTCGAGACGGCGGCCCCCTCGGTTCCCGGACCGATCGCGCGCGTCGATCCGGTGGGCGTGAGCACGGCGGTGAGCGCCATCGCCGCCACGCCGACGAGGATGAGCACGATGACCGCGCCCGTGCGCAACCGCATCCGGCGTTGCCCAGGCGGAGCGCTCGACATGCCGGCAGACTAGGCGGCCACTGCTCGCCCGGCCTTGAGCGCTCCTCGCGCTGTGTACAGCTAGCCGCGTGTGGCGATGTTGACGAGCCGTGGCGCTCGCACGACGACGTTCACGATCTCACGTTCGCCGACGCTGCGACCGACCGCGGCGGACTGCCTGGCCAGCGCCTCGAGCTCTTCGGCGCCGATCTTCGGCGAAACCTCGATCCGGTCGCGCACCTTTCCGTCGACCTGCACGATCGCGATCACCGATTCCTCGACGAGCAACGTCGGATCGGGCTTTCGCCAGCCGGCGAGCGCGACGGACGGCTCGTGCCCGAGCTGCTGCCACATGTCTTCGGCCGTGTACGGGGCGAACAGGCTGAGCGCGATCGCGATTGCCTCGGTCGCCTCGCGCACTGCAGCATCGCCCGCGCCCGGACCGGAGTCGATCGCCTTGCGGGTCGCGTTCACGAGTTCCATGATGCGAGCCACCACGACGTTGAACTTGAACGTCTCCACGAGCCCGGGCGCTTCGGCGAGAAAGCGATGGGTCTGCCGGCGAAGGCCCGCATCGCCGGTCTTCCAGTCGATCGATGCCTCGCTCGTGACATCGTGCGCCAGTCGCCAGGCCCTGGCCAGGAACTTCGCTGAACCGGCAGGCGACACATCCGCCCAGTCGATGTCGTCTTCGGGAGGCCCCGCGAACGCCATGGTCAGCCGTACCGCATCGACTCCGTGTTCGTCGAGCTGATCGCTCAACCGCACGATGTTGCCGCGGCTCTTGCTCATCGCCGAGCCCTCCATGAGCACCATGCCCTGATTGAGCAGTGCCGTGAAAGGCTCGGTGAAGTTCACATAGCCCAGATCGAAGAGCACTTTCGTGATGAACCGCGCATACAGCAAGTGCAGGATCGCGTGCGTGACACCCCCGACATACTGGTCGACCGGCGCCCACTTGTCGGCTTCGCGCGGGTCGAACGCTTGCGTGTCGTCGTTGGGCGACAGGTAGCGCAAGAAGTACCACGAACTGTCCACGAACGTGTCCATGGTGTCCGGGTCGCGCCGCGCAGGTGTGCCGTCGACCGGATTGGGCACCTCGACCCACTCTTTGGCCGCGCCGAGGGGCGACGTGCCCTTCGGCTGCAAGTCGAGCCCTTCGCTGGGAGGCAGGGTGACCGGCAATTGGTCCTCGGGAACCGGATGCAGCGATCCGTCTTCGCCGTGGACGATCGGGATGGGAGTTCCCCAGTACCGCTGGCGTGAGATGAGCCAGTCGCGCAGCCGATAGGTCTTCGCGGCGCGGCCGGTGCCTTGAGCCTCGAGCAGTTCGATGACCCGGCGGATCGCGTTCGATTTGCTCAGCCCGTCGAGCGGTCCCGAATTGATCATGCGCCCGTCGCCGGTGAGCGCCTCGCCGGTGGCGACCGGGTCCAGCGGCGGCACCTCCGGCAGGATCGCCTCGCCGTTCTCGTCCCGCTCGATCACCGGAATCGTGCCCGTGACCGGCGCATTCGTGTCGACCACGACCCGCACCGGCAGCCCGAAGGCGCGGGCGAAGTCGAGGTCGCGCTGGTCGTGCGCGGGCACGGCCATGATCGCGCCGTGGCCGTACTCGGCAAGTACGTAGTCGGCGACCCAGATCGGCAGCCGCTCACCGTTGACCGGGTTGATGGCGTAGCGCTCCAGCGGCACTCCGGTCTTCGGCCGGGCCGCATCCTGGCGATCGATCTCGCTCGACTTCTTGGTCTGCTCCAGGTAGTCCTTGAAGGCCTGTTGCACTTCTTCGGAACTGCCAGCGGCCAGTTCGGCGGCCAGATCCGAGTCGGGCGCAACCACCATGAAGGTCGCTCCAAAGAGCGTGTCCGGCCGGGTCGTGAAGACGGTGACCGTCTTGGTCGGCGCCACGTCGCCGGCAGACTCACCATGACCGGCGCCCTCGATCTCGAAGTCGACTTCCGCGCCGACCGACCGCCCGATCCAATTGCGCTGCATGGCGATGACTTTGGCCGGCCAGCGACCTTCGAGCTGCTTGAGGTCATCGAGCAGCCGGTCTGCGTAGGCGGTGATCTTGAAGTACCACTGCGTGAGCTTCTTCTTGGTGACGAGGTGGTCGCATCGCTCGCATCGGCCGTCGACCACTTGCTCGTTGGCGAGCACCGTCTGGTCGAAGGGGCACCAGTTCACCCAGCTCGCCTTGCGGTAGG
>CAYRUW010000212.1:0-3371 GCA_964427465.1 uncultured Diaminobutyricimonas sp. | reverse complement strand
ACTCACCGCACAGGCGCCGCACTTGCGCCGGATCCTCACGCATCCCGAAACCGGGATCGTGCTTTCGTTCGGAAAGGATCGCTATCAAGTGCCCGCCGATTTGAGGGCGTGGCTTCGGGCGCGGGACGAGACCTGCCGGTTCGTGGGGTGCGGATGCGCGGCGCGACGTTGCGACGTCGACCACACGAAGGCGTGGTTCGCCGACGACGGGCAGACGAACTGGAACAACCTGGCGCATCTCTGCCGCGGGCATCACACCTTGAAACACCACACGCGGTGGGAGGTCACCCAGACAAGCGACGGCACGCTGAACTGGACGTCGCCCATCGGCCGAACCTACACGAGCAGTCCCGCACGGCGGATGGCGGCGGTCGCCTCCGACCTCGTGGCGTCAGGACAAGGGCCGCCTGGGTGATCGGACAGTACGGGTAACCGGACAGTGCGGGTGACCGACCGCCCGGGTGACGGACCGCTCGGGTGCACGGCCGATCAGGTGACGGGCCGCTCGGATGACTAGACAGGGCAGGTGACCGACCGCCCGGGCGACCGGCGTGCGGTGTCGACATGCGGCCGCTCGGGGTGCCCGGTGCACGACCGTCCGGGTGCCCGGCGCGCGGCCGCTCTTTGCTCAATCCTTTCTCGCGAGTGCTTTCGTGATGCGCTGTAGCGACGCCGGCTCCGCGGTGCCGAGTTGCTGTGCGAACAAGCCGATCCGGAACTCTTCGAGCAGCCAGCGGGCATGCACGAGGTGTTCGGGCGCGTCCACCGGCAGCGGGATGGTGCCGCCGGCATCCAGGTAGCGCGCGGTGGCGGTCTGCACTTGATTCATCCAGGTGCGGTCGCGGCCGACATCCGAGGCCAGCTTCTCGATCCGGCTCGCGATGCCCCGCACGTAGCGGGGCAAGTGCCGAAGCCTTTCGAGTCCGGTACTGGAGACGAAGCCCGGAAACAACAGGCCGTTGAGCTGTTCGCGCGCATCCGTCAACGCGGGGAGCAGCGCCATGCTCGTCGACGCCTTGAGCGCACGATCCGCATCGCGCGCCGCCTCAAGCGTCGAGGTGACGATCTTCACCGTGCCGTACAGAGAGTCGATCAGCCCGGCGCCGATCTCGCGCCGCGTCTGCTCGAACTGGTCTGGTGTGAAGACCATCCCGTCCGGGTGCCGGTCGCGAAGTCCCGCGTCCACACATGCGAGCAAGCAATCGTCCAGCAGGGCCGCAACGTTCTGGTACGGGCTCGTGGCGAGCACGAGCTTCTCGTTCTGGCTCAGATGTTCGCGCACGTAGCCCAAAGGCGACCGCACCGTGAGCACCAGCAAGCGACGCACACCTCGCGGATGCTCACGGCGCTGGTCTGCGGCCGTCACAAGGAAGCGGATGCCGACCGCTGAACCGTCGTCGACCAAAGACGGGTAGGCGCGCACCAGATTTCCGCCGTGGGCGATGTCGACGTACTCGGGCAGGACGCCGAAATCCCAGGACGTCACGCCCGAACGTTCGGCGATCGCACCGTTCGCCGCCGGCGGCACTGACGTTGCGGCTGGCTCCGACGCCGCCGAATCGTTGGCCGATGCCGACGCTGACGCTGCGGCCGATGCCGATGCCGATGCCGATGCCGATGCCGCTGCTGCGACCGATGTCGCGTCCGGCCGTTTCGCGCCGGCATGCTGCGAGACCTGAGGCTGTGCGGCCGAACCGACCGCCCGTACGCTCGCGAGTCTCGCCACCGCATCCCGTGCACGCGTGCGCAGCTTGTGCTGCAGCGAAGCGAGGTCTTTGCTGTGCGCGAGGGTGCGGCCGCGATCGTCGACGACGGCGAACGTCATCCTCAGATGCGTGGGGAGGCGTTCCGGGTCGAAATCGTCGCCGCTCACTGGCGTGTACGTCATCCGCTGGATTTGCGCCGCCAGGAACTCGGTGATCGGCTGCTCCGCGAGGTCCGCGCCTTCAGGCACCGACTCGAGCAGTCTGCGCGCCCAATCCGCGGCGGGTACGACATTGCGCCGGATCGCCTTCGGCAGGGTCTTGATCAGCGCGGCCACGAGGTCTTCGCGAAAACCCGGCACGAGCCAGTCGAAGCCGGCGGGGGAGAGGCGTGCGAGCAGCGGCAGCGGCACCGATGCGGTCACGCCGTCGTCTTCCGCCCCCGGCTCGAAGCGATAGCTCAAACGCAGGGTCTGGTCGCCCTGCCTCCACTCGCCCGGGAACTCCATTTCGTCGAGCACGGCGTCGCCCGCAAGGTCGCGTTCGGTCATCGTGAGCAGATCGGGTCGCTCCGACCGGGCATTTCGCCACCATGATTCGAAACCGCGCACCGAGTGCACGTCATCGGGCACGCGTCGGTCGTAGAACTCGAACACCACCTCGTCGTCGAACAAGATGTCGCGCCGCCGCGTGCGCTCCTCGACTTCGGCGAGTTCTTCGCGCAGCCGGCGGTTCGCGCGATCGAACTCGAAAACCGGATCGCGCTCGCCGCCTGTGCCGGGCCCCGTCGAAGCAGCACGGGGCCATTCGCCCTCGACCAGCGCGTGCCGGATGAACAGCTCTCGAGCGTGCACCGGGTCGATCCGGCCGTACTGCACTCGCCTGCGTGCCACGATCGGCACCCCGAACAACGTCACCTTCTCGTAGGCGACCGCGGCACCCTGCTTCTGCTCCCAATGCGGCTCGCCGTAGTTGCGTTTCACCAGCTCGCCCGCGATCGGTTCCGCCCAGGCCGGGTCGATCGACGCGACCGTGCGGGCGAACAGCCTGCTCGTCTCCACCAGCTCCGCAGCCATGACCGCGTTCGGTTGCCGTTTCGACAGAGCCGAACCCGGGAAGATCGAAAACCGCCGATTGCGTGCACCGACGTAGTCTCGCCGTGCCGCATCCTTCAACCCGATGTGGCTCAGCAGTCCGGCGAGCAGGGAACGGTGTATGCCATCCGGATTCACCTTCGGCTGGCCCACGTGCAGGCCGAGCGGTCGCGCGGTGCGGACGAGCTGGCGGTGCACGTCTTTCCACTCGCGCACGCGCAGATAGTTCAGGAACTCGGCCTTGCACATCCGGCGGAACCGATTGCCGCTGAGTTCGCGCTCCTGTTGTTCGAGGTGGTTCCAGAGATTCAGCAGGCTCAAGAAGTCGCTCGACGGGTCTGCGAACCGAGCGTGCGCCGCATCCGCCTGCTGGCGTTTCTCGAGCGGGCGTTCGCGCGGGTCCTGGATGCTCAGCCCCGCCACGATCGCCATCACCTCGCGTGTGACGTCGTGCTGCTTCGACTCCAGGACCATGCGGGCGAACCGCGGGTCCACCGGGAGCTGGGTGAGTTGACGGCCGATTCGGGTGACCGCGAACCCGCCCGAACCGGCCGCCCCGCGCGTGTCCAGCGCT
>CAYRUW010000211.1:1926-3371 GCA_964427465.1 uncultured Diaminobutyricimonas sp. | reverse complement strand
AGCATGAAGATCACACGCGTGACGACGAACGTCATCAACGCACGGATGCGCAATTGGGTGATCGTGCGGGTGGAAACCGACCAACCCGGCCTATACGGTCTCGGCGAAGCGACCGTCGAGTTTCAGACGCGTGCGGTCGTCGGCGCGGTCGACGACCTTGCCGAGCTCATCGTCGGCAAGGACCCCCACAACATCGAACGGCTGTGGCAGATCATGTACCGCCATCCGTTCTTCAAGGGCGGCGTGATCACGATGTCTGCGCTGAGCGGCTTGGACCAGGCGCTATGGGATATCAAGGCCAAGGACTTGGGCGTGCCGCTCTGGCAGTTGCTCGGCGGACTCGCGCGCGATCGAGTGCGGATGTACGACCATCTCGGTGGCGGCGATTCGGACGCGGTCTACAACTCCGACACCTCCTCGTCGTTCGCGGAGAAGATGCAAAAGAGCGTCGAAGACGGATTCACCGCGGTGAAGATCCTGGCCGTGCCAAAAACGGCGGCACTGGATAATTCGGCGGGGCTCCGGCACGCGGCAGACCTCATGCAGACTGCGCGCGAAGCGGCCGGACCCGACATCGACATCATGGTCGACTTCCACGGCAGAACGAGCGCCGCAATGGCGATCCACTATGCGCAGGTTCTCGAGCCGTTCCAGCCATACTTCCTCGAAGAAGTCGTGCAACCGGAGCTTCCCGAGGCGATGGCCCTAGTCTCCCGCAGCACGCACACGCCGCTTGCGGCCGGGGAAAGGCTCGTCACGACCCAAGAGTTCCTGCCGTTGCTTCAGTCCGGCGCCATCGCGGTTGCTCAGCCGGATGTGTGCCATGCCGGCGGCGTAACGGGACTGCGCAAGATCGCGGCGTTGTGCGACACCTACGGAGTCGTCATGGCGCCGCACAATCCGCTCGGGCCCGTCGCGACGATGGTCAATGTGCACCTCGGGCTTTCCACGCCGAACTTCCTCGTCCAGGAGGTCATGCGTTCCGACGTGCCGTGGCGCGAGGACGTCGTGCAAGGCGTGCCGCAGATCGGCAACGGCTTCGTCGAGGCTCCGACAGCGATCGGCATCGGGGTCTCGATCAACGAGGCCGAAGCCCGCAAGCACCCGTTCGAGGCGGGCCCGGCGGCCCAGTGGTTTCACGACGACGGTTCCCCCGCGGATTGGTGAACGTGTAGGTCAAGAGCGCGATTGCGAGGATTCGAATGCCAGAGTGGAAGTCAAGCCGGGATGCAAGTGGGCCGATGGCGCGCAGTATTGCGACCCTGGACAAGCAAGGCGTCGCGAGCGCGGACTCCGATGGACTGCCCGAAAGCACCAAGCGGTTCGCCGATGGCGCCAGATGGAAGATCGAGATCCCCTCGGTCGAGGGACCACGCGCCATGAACATCGTTGTCGAAGAAGCGGCGCAATACGGAATGACCGTGCACCGGATCAGCCAGGGCAGC
>CAYRUW010000211.1:0-1916 GCA_964427465.1 uncultured Diaminobutyricimonas sp. | reverse complement strand
TGCTGCAGACCGATGCCGAGATTCGCGAGATGGTCGAACTCGGCCGCAGCAAGGGCATCGAAGTATGCCTTTTCATCGGGCCACGAGCCTCTTGGGACATCGGAAAGGCCGCGTCGACCCCAGGCGGGGCCACCGCGCAGGCCTCATTGAGAGGAGCAGACCAAGTCCGTTTCGCCGTCGAAGATGTCATTCATGCGGCCGGCCTGGGCGTGCGCTCGGTCCTCGTCGGCGACGTGGGACTGCTCGCCGTGCTCGGACGCGCGCGGGCAGATGGCGACCTGCCCAGTGACTTCATCCTGAAGACCTCGGTGTCGCTGCCTTGCAGCAATCCCGCCACTGCGAAGCTGTACGAGGACCTCGGTGCGAGCACGCTCAATCTCACCACCGACCTGTCGCTCGAGCAGATCGCCGCGATCCGTTCGCAAGTCGACATCCCCGTGGACGTATACGTCGAGGCGGCCGACGAGTTCGGCTCGGCAGTGCGGCACTATGAAGTACCCGACCTGGTCAGGGTCGCGGCGCCCATCCACTTGAAATTCACGGTGCGCAATGCACCCGGGATCTACCCTTCGGGACAGCACCTTCAGACGCTCGTCGAAGCGACCGCGAGAGAGCGCGTGCGCCGCGCGTTCATCGGCACGTCCATGCTCACCAGGTACGGTCTCGAATGATGAGCCGGGCGCCCGTGAACGGCGTGTGCCCAGTGCTCGCCACGCCTTTCGATGCCGACGGTGCGGTCGACCGCGACGGCTTCGCCCGTTTGATCGACCACGTGGTCGCGGCCGGTGCGCGCAGTGCGATGTTCCCCGGTTTCGCATCCGAGTACTACAAGCTCACCTACGCCGAACGCAGTGAACTCACGAACCTGCTCGTCGAGCGCACTCGCGGCGTCGACGGGTTCACTACCGTCATCTCGATTCCGGACCATGCGACACATGTCGCCGTCCGGCGTGCCAAAGAAGCAGCCGAGGCCGGCGCTTCGGCGCTGAACCTGCTGCCGCCGCACCAGCTGGCACCGTCTGCCCAAGCCGTGCACGAGCATTTGCTCCTGGTCGCGGCCGCGGTCGCCCCGACTCCCGTGATCGTGCAGTACGCACCCGCCCAGACGGGGACGGCACTCGATGCGGCGTCGCTGTCGGCTCTCGCGCGCGAAGCCACCAACTTCGTGCAGGTGAAAGTGGAGTCGACGCCTCCCGGCGGATTGATCTCGGCTCTCGCATTGCAAGACCCAGCATTGAGTTCCATCGTCGGATACGGCGGTGTCCAGCTCATCGATGCACTGCGCCGAGGAGCGGTCGGAGTGCAGCCCGGAAGCGCGTTCGTCGAGATCTACCTGCGCATCTGGTCGGCGTGGCAGGCAGGCCGGCGCGAAGAGGCGACCGCCCTGCACACTCGCCTCTTGCCCTTCATCTCATACTGGATGCAAGACGTGGAGCTATTCGTCTCGGCAGACAAGCGGATTTCGCACTTGCGCGGGATCTTAGACTCGGCGCACTGTCGCGCGCCGGCGCGCACTCTCGATTCCGAAGAATTGGCCACCATCGACCGGTTCCTGGCTGAGTTCGCGACCGAACTGCAGCCGGTCTGAGCACGCAACCGGCTAGAGCCGGCGGAGCAATTGCGCGTTCAACGCTACGACGATCGTCGAAAGCGACATCAGCACAGCGCCCGCGGCGGGTGAGAGCAGGATGCCGGCGCCCACGAGCACGCCCGCGGCGAGCGGGAGCCCGATCGCGTTGTAGCCGGTGGCCCAGAACAGGTTCTGCATCATCTTGCGATAGGTCGCACGCGACAGCTTGAGCGTGTCGAGCACTCCGCGGGGGTCGCTCGAGGCGAGCACGATCCCGGCCGATTCGATCGCGACATCCGCGCCGGCACCGATCGCGATGCCGACGTCGGCTTGCGCGAGCGCCGGC
>CAYRUW010000210.1:0-3390 GCA_964427465.1 uncultured Diaminobutyricimonas sp. | reverse complement strand
CGGCGCGCGCGAAGAGTTCCTGCAGTTGCTGGGCGGCTACGCGAGCACGCCCGAGGCTCCAGCGATCGTGATGGTCACCCACCACGTCGAGGAGATCCCGCCGGGCTTCACTCACGCGATGCTGCTCGCTAACGGCCGGGTGAGTGCGCAGGGCCCGATCGCCGACGTGCTCAACTCGAAAGCGCTGAGCGAGGCTTTCGGCGTGAAGCTCGTCGTCGCGAGCGAGAACGGGCGGTATTCGGCTCGCGCAGCGTGAGCGGCGCGCGTGGTTCCCACTGCCGACGTCTCGGCGGAAGCAACAGCAAGCGGCTTGCGCGGCTTCGTCGCACCAACTTCGAGCGTGCTAATCTGACTAGTCGGCCCGCCGGTTACCGGCTCGCGCCCAAGACTTCCCCAGGATCGGACCCAGGACAACCATGAAGACTGACATCCACCCCGAGTACGCACCGGTGGTCTTCCGCGACCTCGCTTCGGGTGCCACGTTCCTCACCCGCTCGACCGTTTCGAGCGACAAGACGATCGAGTGGGAGGACGGCAACACCTACCCGGTGATCGACGTCGAAATCTCGTCGGAGTCGCACCCGTTCTACACGGGCAAGCAGCGCATCCTCGACAGCGCCGGCCGCGTCGAGAAGTTCAACCAGCGCTTCAAGGGCTTCGGCGCCTAGCAATCGCCGACTCGCGTCCGCTCGCGACGCGAGACGCGCGACCGTTAGCGCGTTCCTGGTCGTCAAGCCACTCAAGCTCGCGCATGACGGGACCCGCGAAGCCGGTAGGTGAGAGCGTCGGCGATGCAGTGTTCAAGTTCAGCGATCGGCAGCGGCTGTTCCAGGTCGAGGAGCCGTACGCTTCCGGCATGTACACCTTCTACAGCACGCACTCAAGGGATCACTGGGGTGACTACTACGGCTAATCGGCGGCTACGGGGCGGACTCAAGTTCTCAGCGCTCGTCGCGGTCACGATCGCATTGGTCACGAGTTCTTGCGCTACACAGGAGAGCAGCAATCCCGATCTCATTCTGGATCTGCTCGCGGAGCGGGGTCAGGCGACCGACGCCGTCTACGTAGATCGAAGCCTCGCGCAGGCGCTGCCCAATCAGACCTACTCAGACCTTGACACCGGGCAGACATACTCGATTTCGGATGCGGTGGTGCTGGGGACAGTCATCGAGGCACGCGTTGCTGCCGCCTATTCATTTGCCGGAGACGGTATCGATTATCGAGAAGTACCTGCCGAGGATCCCGAAGCGGATTGGCGGATGGTGAGCGTCACGATCGCTCCCGAACGGACTTGGGGTGAAGCTCCGGTGTCCGAGCCGGTGGTGTTCCAGCTTCCCCTAAACGGCGCAATTCCGGTGAAAACCGGAGTGGCATCCGTTGGCGAACTCGGACGCGTCGTCGTGGTTCTCGAAGGCGACAGGGTCGTGCGCAACGAGCAATTGCTCGGCACCGTCGATGACGAGGGCCGCATCGCTTTCGTGGGCGCCACCGCGATGCCGGATTACGCGGATGGCCTGGATACCGTCGCCGAACTCGCTAGTGCCCTGGAGCAGCGGCCAGCCCCCGTCTACACGCGAGGATGGCATCAAGTACCCGAACCCATCGCCCTGCCTCTGCTGACTTCCGACACTCCGGAAGGGCTGAAGGACCGGCGTGGATTCGCTAGCTGCGGCTATCGTGTCGTTTCAGACCCAGACTCGGATGCTGTCGACCATATCTTCGAATGCTTGCGGACCGAACTCGAAGGAGCAGCAGGGTCTGCGCCGTGGGGGGCTGAGGCTGCGATCGCATTGCAAATGCCCGGCCAGGCATTGGAGATCGAGTACTACCGAGTCGGACCGGAACTCGACGGCGTCGAGACCTTCCGGCTGGCCGCTCCGTCACCCGGAGAACGCGGCGAGTGGCTGCACCGCATCCACTCCGTCGCCGAGTTCGACTGGCACTTCGGCTAGGGCCGGACCGGCTTCAAGGCGCTCGGGCCAGCCGAGCTCCACTGTGAACCCTGGGTCGTGCGTGCGGCGCATGTAGTCCTGGAAGCCCAACGACTGGGCCTTGCACCAACGAACTTGCCGGTCGTGGAGTGCTTCGACATCGTCCCCGAGAAAGTCGGCATACTGCTTCGCGATCGCTTGCGCGACGCGACCCGCGGCCACCGCATCCGCACCGGCGTCGTGGGCGGCATCGAGCGGCACTCCATAGAACTCGCTAGTAACCGTAAGAGTGCGCTTGCCCTTGCGGTACCGATCGACAGCCTTGTCGAGCACGAGCGGGTCGATGACGGGACGCGGTTCGACAAGCGGCCGGATGGCGTGCCGTTTCGCCTCGCGGTTCAGCAAGGTGAGATCGTACGGCGCGTTGTAGACGACCAGCGGGAGCCCTGCGGCGAGCACGGTTTCGAGTGTGGTCGTGATCTCGCCGACGACCTCGGGCGCGAGCCGCCCATGGCTGCGCGCGTACTCGGTGGTCACGCCATGCACCGCGGTGGCACCCTCGGGTATCTCGATCTCGGGATCGGCGAGCCATGTCCACTGCTCGAGAATCTCGCCCGAAGCGCCGATGATCCCGACGTGGGCGGTGACGATCCGGCTCGTCTCGACATCGACACCAGTGGTCTCCAGGTCGAACACCGCCAGCTCGTGCCACCAACGCTTCGTCATGTTCCGGAGCCTAGGGCCGGCCTACGACAAGCTTGCGACCTCGTACGGCGAGTGGCGCAATCGGGTCAGACGCCGCCGGAGAACCTCGGTTCGCCGACGTGCAGCCAATAGAACGACTGGGTGGCCAGCGTGAGGGAGACCGTGCCGTCGTCGCCGATCGACGGGAACTCGGCGCCGCCGAACAGGTCGTAGAGGGCGTGCCCTTCGAGGCCTTCCGCCTGGATGGTCACCGAAATCGGGTTGTGGGCGAAACTGAACACGCACAGGATGCGCTCACCGGCCTCGCCGATCCCGCCTCCCGTGCCCTCATATTCGCGCACGAACGCGAGCACCGATTCGTGGTCGGTTTCGAGTACCCGCAGCGAGCCCATACCGAACGTGGGGTGCGCCTTGCGCACGTGGATGACATTGCGGATCCAGTGCAGCAGCGAACGGGATTGCGCCAGTTGCGACTCCACATTGACCTGGTTGTAGTGGTACACGAGCGACTGCACGACGGGAAGGTAGAGCTTTCCCGGATCGGCCGTCGAGAATCCGGAGTTCCGGTCGGGCGTCCACTGCATGGGCGTACGCGAACTGTCGCGATCGGGCAGCCAGATGTTGTCGCCCATCCCGATCTCGTCGCCGTAGTACAAGAACGGACTGCCCGGCAACGAGAACAGCAGCGCATGTGCGAGCTCCAGTTCGGCGCGCGAGTTGTCGAGCAGGGGAGCGAGCCTCCTGCGGATGCCGA
>CAYRUW010000209.1:0-3396 GCA_964427465.1 uncultured Diaminobutyricimonas sp. | reverse complement strand
TTCCGCGCTGACCGCGGCCGGCGCGGCCGCGCGTTGGTTGAACACGGCGGAGCTGGTGAAGGCGGGGTTTGAACTGGGCATTTGAATTCCTCGGTTCGTCGGGCACCGCACCGGATCCCCGGGGGCGTCGTTAGTCATTCTACGGAGGTGCGGCCGGTAACGGGCAGTGTTGCGAGGTAGCGGGCCAGCCACGCCGAGCCCACGATGACCGTGCCGCTCACAGTCAACGCGACGAGCATCTGACCGTACTCCCGGAACAGGTTCGTCGCGATCACGCCGTTGAGCACGACGAAGGCCACGGTCACGTAGCTCACCGCCGGCCGGTGCCGTACGAGCAGCCAGGATGCGTACGGCACGGCGAGCGTCCACATCGCTTGCGGGCCGGTCAGCAGCAGCCAGACCACGAGTCCGCTCGGCAGGGTGACCGCTAGCCGACGCCAGCCTTGCGCAGGCATGATCCACCAGCCGGCCACGTGCGCCGCAGTCCCGACCAGCAGCGGCACGAGCGCGTGCGTCGTCGAGGACTGCAAGTGCAGCAGACCACCGGCGATGAACAGCAGTCCGGCCAGGTAACGCCCACGGTAGCTGCCCCAGCGCAACGGCAGTCGAGCGCTGGGTTCCATCCAGTGCAGGTCAAGCACCGCTCCCGCCCCCGAGGATCGCGTAAGCGAGGCCGGCGAGCACGACTGCGCCGAGAAGCGATGCCGGGATCGCCCAGCGCGGCAATCGGCGGGCTGTTCCGGGGTCTTGTCGATCCGCCCGGATCGCCGCCGGAATCGTCTCCGGCACGGGTGCCGGGCTGCCGCAGTAGACGCAGAACTTCCAGCGCGGATCGAGTTCGGCGACGCAGTTATCGCAGACAGCCATGGTGCGCTCAGTTTAGGGCGCGGCGACCTCGCCAAGAAGCCGCACCGAATCCCGGCGTCCGCCGGATATTGTGTGTGCGTGGTGGAGCAAAAGCCGCTCGTGATCGCCCATCGCGGCGCCAGCGGCTATCGTCCCGAACATTCGGTCGCCGCCTATGAGCTCGCATTCGCGCTGGGCGCCGACGCGATCGAGCCCGATCTCGTGCCGACCAGAGACGGTGTGCTCGTGTTGCGCCACGAGAACGAGATCTCGAAGACCACGGATGTCGCGACTCGCCACGAGTTCGCCGACCGCCGCACGACCAAGACGATCGACGGCAAACGGGTGACCGGCTGGTTCACGGAGGATTTCACTTGGGCTGAGTTCAGCCGGCTCCGCCTCGTCGAGCGCCTGCCGCACATCCGGCCGCGGAATGCCGCATTCGACGGCTGGTACGCGCCATTGCGATTGCGCGACCTGCTCGCAATGCTCGACGCGGCATCCGCCAAGGCGCACTCTGCCATACGGCTTGTGGCCGAACTCAAGCACGCCACCTATTTCGAGTCGATCGGCTTGCCGCTCGATGAGCTTTTTGCAGCCGAGATCGAGGGCTCGGCGTCGTCGCAGAACCTCGTAGTCGAGGCGTTCGAGCACGACGTGCTCGCCCGGTTGCGGGCTCGTGGCGTGCCTGGCCGGTACGTCTTCTTGGTCGAGGATTCCGGTGCACCCGCCGATCTTGTGGCGCGTCACGGGGACCGGGCTCGAAGCTTCCGCGACCATCTCACGGACTCTTCGCTCGCCGAACTCGCCCGGACCGTGCACGGCGTGAGCGTCAATAAGCACCTGTTGCTCGAGACGGATGCGCAAGGCAATCTGCGCGGACCGAACGACCTCGTGGATCGTGCGCACGCAGCCGGGCTCGAAATCTTCTGCTGGACCCTGCGGGCAGAGAACCCGTTTCTCGCGAGCAACCTGCGGCGCGGACCGGCGCGGCGGGATTTCGGGGACTGGCGCACCGAGTTCTACACCATCATGCGCACGGGCATCGACGGGGTCTTCGCCGACCAGCCCGACCTCGCCGTCGCCGTTCGCGCGCTGCTCTAGGCGGTGGACCGGCTATCCGCCGGTCTTGAATCTAGACTTGTCCGGCGATGACCCACGTGCTGTCCGATCCGAACCCTGCCGAGGGCACGGGCGACCGGCTGCTGGCCGGTCTGAATCCGCAACAGCGCGAGGCCGTCGAATACCGGGGCGAGGCCCTGCTCATCGTTGCGGGCGCCGGTTCGGGCAAGACGAGCGTGCTCACGCGCCGGATCGCGAGCCTGATCCAGAGCCGGCAAGCGTGGCCGAGTCAGATTCTCGCGATCACGTTCACCAACAAAGCGGCCAACGAGATGCGCGAACGCGTCGAGGCGCTGATCGGTAAGAAGGCCGACGGCATGTGGATTTCGACGTTCCATTCCGCGTGCGTTCGCATTCTGCGTCGTGAGGCCGAGCACTTCGGGTTCACCCGCAGCTTCACGATCTACGACTCCGCGGACACGCGTGCCCTGATCAAGCGGATCGTGAAAGACCTCGACGCGGATGCGATGGGCCACACGGTGAGCAGCGTCGCGAACAAGATCTCCAGGCTCAAGAACGAGCTGAACGACGTTGAATCGTACGCTCGCCAGGCGGATTTCGACGACCCGAACGAGGTGCTGTTCCTCGAGATGTTCCGCCAGTACACGCGAGAACTGAACCGCGCGAACGCGCTCGACTTCGACGACCTGATTTCGCAGACGGTGTACTTGTTCCGGGCGTTCCCGCAAGTGGCGGCGCTGTACCAGCGCAGGTTCCGGCACATCCTCGTCGACGAATACCAGGACACCAATCATGCGCAATACGCCCTGATCCGGGAACTCACTCGCGCGCCGGACCCGGCCCTGCTCGAGGGTGCCGTCGGGTTCAACGGCGAACCGCTCAAGGCGCCCGAACGCCCGCTCGGCCCGGCGTCGCTGACGGTGGTCGGCGACTCCGATCAGTCGATCTACGCGTTCCGCGGCGCCGACATCCGCAACATCGTCGAGTTCGAGCGGGACTTCCGTCACGCGAAGGTGATCCTGCTCGAACAGAACTACCGTTCGACGCAGAACATCCTCGATGCCGCGAACGCCGTGATCGCGAACAACTTCGATCGCAAAGACAAGAACCTGTTCACGACGGTCGGTTCGGGCGAGAAGATCGTCGGCTACACCGGGTATTCGGGCCACGACGAGGCCCAGTTCATCGCAGACGAGATCGAGTCGCTCCACCGCGACGGCACAGCGTACAAAGACATCGCGGTCTTCTACCGCACAAACTCGCAGACCCGTCCGCTCGAAGAGATCTTCATCCGCTCGGCCATCCCGTATCGCGTGGTCGGCGGAACCAAGTTCTACGAGCGCGCCGAGATCAAAGACGTCATGGCGTACCTGGTCTGCATCGCCAACCCGCTCGACCCGCTCGCGCTCCGCCGCATCATGAACGTGCCGAAGCGCGGCATCGGGCCGGCGACCGAGGCGGCGCTTC
>CAYRUW010000208.1:0-3407 GCA_964427465.1 uncultured Diaminobutyricimonas sp. | reverse complement strand
CCGCGCACCGAATACCCCGTGGTCGAACGCCGGGATGAGGTAATCCGTGCGTTCAAAGACGACGTGCTGCAGCATCTCGGCAAGCCGCTCATCGACGTGCGATCGCCTGAAGAGTTCACCGGTGAGCGCACCTCCGCGCCCGCCTATCCCGAGGAGGGGGCGCTGCGCGCCGGCCACATCCCAACCGCGAACAACGTGCCCTGGGGCAAGGCTGCCGCCGAAGATGGCACCTTCCGGGATCGACAGGAGCTTGAGGGCATCTACCGGGAGGGGCTCGGGCTCGAAGACGACGACGAGATCATCGCCTATTGCCGTATCGGCGAGCGCTCGAGTCACACTTGGTTCGTGCTGCGCCACCTGCTGGGTTTCCAGAACGTCCGGAACTACGACGGTTCATGGACGGAGTGGGGCAGCGCGGTCCGCGTCCCGATAGCCAAAGGCGCAGAACCCGGGAGCGCACCTCAGCAGCCCTGAGCGGATGCGCCGAAATCGCTAGGCTCGAATGATGAGCGACGACCTCCCCGAGGCCCTGGCCGAGATCCGGGCGGACTTCCTCGCGCTCGACGAGCGAGAGCGCTTGCAATTGCTGCTCGAGTTCTCGGACGAACTGCCGGAGCTTCCCGGGCACTACGCCGAACATCCGCAACTCTTCGAGCGGGTCGAAGAGTGCCAATCGCCGGTGTTTATTTTCGTCGAGGTCGGCGAAGGGCTCGTGCACCTGTTCGCCACCGCCCCCGAGGAGTCGCCCACCACCCGCGGCTTCGCGTCGATCCTCGTGCAAGGCCTGAGCGGTCTCGCTGTCGGCGAGGTGCTCTCCATTCCCGACGACTATCCGCTCACCCTGGGGCTGACGGATGCGGTGAGCCCGCTACGCATCCGCGGCATGACCGCGATGCTCGGCCGGATCAAGCGCCAGGTGCGGGAGCGGTCGGCGGCGTGAGGGGTTCGCGAGCGTGCGGCAAGCGCCGCAGCCAATCGCGGATCGCCCGGTTCCAGCGCTCCCGGTCGTAGTTCCAGAGCCTCGTGTGCCGAGCCGTATGGAACCTCTCGAACGTGACGATGTCGGGTCTGGCCGCGGCGAGTCTCGCCGACGCGGTCTCCGGCACGAAGCCGTCGTCGGTGCTGTGCAGCAGGAGCACCGGCACATCCAGTTCGTCCGCCCGTTGCACGAAGTCGAGTCGTGCGAAATCGATCGCTTCAGCCTGGCCGGTCAGCCGGCGTCCCCACGGGCGACCGATCAGGCCGAGCACGCCCCGCATGATCGGTGCGGGCAATCGCATCGCCTTCGCGCGGTAGGTCAACGCGGTCACCCAATCGACCACGGGCGATTCGAGCACGACGCCCGAGACGACGTGAGCCAATCGCGACCGCGTCAGAGCTTGCAGCACCAGGGCGCCGCCCATAGACCAGCCCATGAGCACGATCCGCTTCGCACCCCGGTCGATCGCGTACCGCATTGCGGCCTCGACGTCGAGCCACTCGATCGCACCGAGACCGTACCTGCCGTCGGCGCTCTTCGGGGCGTCGCCGTCGTTGCGGTACGAGATGAGCAGGGTCGTGTACCCCTCCTGCTGGAACACCGGCACGGCACGCAGCCCCTCCGACCGGCGCACGGCGCGGCCGTGCACCTGAATGACCCAGTCACCGTGCGCCGAGTCTCCGGCTGCCGAATCTCCGGGCACCAGCCAGGCCGGTGCCGGGCCGATCGTTGTAGGGATCTCCACGGTCGAGTATTCGACGCCGACATCTCGGGGGCTCAGATAGAACCATCCGGTGAACCTGCCGCTGCGGGCCCGGGCGAGATTGCCGAAGTCGATCGCGAGCACCCGGCGCGTGACCGTGGAATCGGTATGACTGAGAATTTCGCCGAGCCGAGCGTGCCCGCGATCGCCGCCGAAGAAGAAGCTGTAGTCCCCGGGCACGGTCGCATCCGCAGATCGCGAAAGCACGACGGTCTCGCCGTCGAAACCGAGCACTTGCGTGTCTTCGACGCGGCGTCGCGGCGGAGTGACGACCGTGCGTGCGACAAGCACAGTGGTCACCGCGACTGTCAGGCCTGCGATCGCCGCCGCGCCGGCAAGGCCGAGCGCCAAAGCGCCCGCAACCCGGCCCGGTCGCCAGCCGGAACGAAACCTGCGCATGTGCCTCCTTCGCGAGCAACGGCGGGAAAACGGCGAGCCTTGACCTGGAAAGTACCCGAGAAGCCTAGTCTTCATTCGTGATGGACTCAGCGGCAGGCACCACCGCTCCCGGCGCTTTCGAGCGCGCCGTCGCATCGGTCCGCAGCGCTCGGACCAGACCCGAACTCACAGTGACAGAGATCCCCGCACCGAAGGATCTGGCCCCCTACGCAATCGCGCTCGCCGCCGACATCGCGCCTTCCGGTCATGCCGCCGATTCCGACCTCGGCACGGGCAGGTTCGTTCTGCTGCACGACCCGGCCGTGCCGCAAGCTTGGGGCGGAGCGTTCCGGGTCGTGTGCTTCGCGCAAGCGCCGCTCGAGACCGATATCGGGGTGGACCCGTTCGTTGCCGATGTCGCATGGTCTTGGCTCATCGACGCACTCGCCGCACGAGGCGCGCAATATCGGGCACCCTCCGGTACTGCCACGAAGATACTTTCCACCGGCTACGGCGAGCTCGCGGACGAGGGCGACGGCGCCCAACTGGAGATCCGCGCCTCATGGACTCCCGTCGACGCGAACCCGGGCAGACATGTGGAAAGCTGGTCGGACCTGTTGTGCATGCTCGCCGGCCTGCCGCCGGTCGCCGAAGGAGTAAGTCTGTTGTCTGCCCGCCGGATGGTTCGTGAGTAGTCCGGAAACCCCGGCCGCAGAGCCTGAGCCGCATCCGCCGCTCAGCGTGATCGACACTCGTGCCGCCTACCTGGCTGCCGTGGATGAAATGGCCGCTGGTTCGGGTCCGGTCGCGGTCGACGCGGAACGCGCCTCGGGGTTTCGCTATTCGCAGCGTGCCTATCTGATTCAGATGTTCCGCCGAGGCGCGGGCACGTTCTTGTTCGATCCACCGGCCATCGGTTCGTTCGCGGAGCTGGACTCGGCGATCAAGCACGAAGAGTGGGTGCTGCATGCAGCCAGTCAAGACCTCGCATGCTTGCGCGAGGTCGGCCTCGATCCGCAGCGAATTTTCGACACCGAACTCGCCGCCAGATTGCTCGGGATACCGAAGGTGGGGCTCGCGAGCGTCGTGCAAGAGCTGCTCGGGGTGACGCTCGCGAAAGAGCACTCGGCGGCGGATTGGTCGACGAGACCGCTCCCCCAGTCCTGGCTCGTGTACGCGGCACTCGACGTCGAACTGCTCGTCGACTTGCGCGACGCGATCCAGTCCCGGCTCGACGAACACGGCAAAGACACGATCGCGAAGCAAGAGTTCGAGGCGGTGCTCTCT
>CAYRUW010000207.1:223-3448 GCA_964427465.1 uncultured Diaminobutyricimonas sp. | reverse complement strand
CAAAGGTCACGAGTTGATAACCCCCTGAACGAGGGGGTTGCGGTCGGGTTTGTTTGTAAGGTGTACTAACAAACATGACAACGGGGTTCGCAGACGGTCGCACAGCCCGGTCGGCGCGCAAAGTGTTACCCGAGCACGCGCGCGGACATAACCGCTCTCTGGTGTTGCGAACGCTCTATCGCGACGGAAGCCAGAGCCGGGCAGATCTCGCCCGGACCACCGGGCTCACACGTGTGACCGTCTCGGACCTCGTTGCAGAACTTATCGCCGATGCACTCGTGGTCGAACTCGGCCAGCGCGAAGACGCCAGGCCCGGCAAGCCCGCGACACTCATCGACATCAACCGCTCCGCGTTCCAGATTCTGGGCATCGACTTGAGCGATCACGCGGTGTTCCGCGGCGCGCTCATCGACCTCGAAGGCAACGTGCTCGCCAGAGTCGAGGTGCCGCTCGACAACAGCATGGGCGACGAGGCGACGGCCAAGGTCCTGGACATCGCCTCGAGCCTCGCGGCGCTGGCCACCCAGCCGATCCTAGGCGTGGGAATCGGCTCGCCCGGCGTGGTCGACGAGGCCGGCGTGGTGCAGAGCGCACCCAACCTCGGCTGGACCGGACTGGGGTTGCAGCGAATCGTCGCCGAACACTCGAACGCTCCGGTCGTCGTGGCCAACGACGCGAATGCCGCCGCGCTAGCCGAGCGGGGATTCGGTGGCGCGGACGAAGACATGATGATCGTCAAGGTGGGCCACGGTGTCGGCGCGGGTCTGCTCATCCGTGGCGAGCCGGTGTACGGCAGCCGATTCGCCTCCGGCGAGATCGGGCACGTCGTGGTCGGCACCGACGGTGGCCCGGAGTGCGTGTGCGGCAAGAGCGCGTGCCTTGAGACCTGGCTGGCGATCCCAAGGCTCGAGCGCGCCATCGCCGAAGCGGGTCCATCGGGCCGCGAAGACGCCTTGCGGCAGGCCGGCCGGAGGCTCGGCATCGCGCTCGCCCCGGTCGTCGGAGCCCTGAACCTTGCCGAGGTCGTGCTCAGCGGCCCGGCCCAGATGCTCGATGGCGTGCTGCTCGCAGCGGCCATCGAAACCATCCGCGAACGGACCATGGCGCAGTTCCATGGCCATCTGACCCTGCGGATGACCACTCTCGGCGAGGACATCGTCATGCGCGGCGCAGCCGTCATGGTCTTGTCGAGACAACTAGGGATCGCCTAGCCGATCCCCGCACCAAGAGGTGCCAGCAACCGCTGACACCGACAGTTCAGTTGAAAGGAAAACGAGAAGATGAGGAAGCTCAATCGCACTCTCGGCGTCGCTGCTGCGCTGAGTGTCGCCGGCTCCCTGGTTCTCGCGGGATGTGGCACGGGCGGAGGCGGCACCGGCGACGACGGCGAAGGCGCCGAGATCCGCGTGTGGCTCGTCGGAACCGACACCCCGCAGGAAGCCCGCGACTACTTGAAGACAACCTTCGAAGAGGAGAACCCCGGTTCGACTCTGACTATCGAGGAGCAGTCGTGGACGGGTCTGGTCGACCTGCTCACGACCAACCTCTCCGGTAGCGACAGCCCCGATGTTGTGGAGGTCGGGAACACTCAGGCCTCGGCGTTCACTTCGTCGGGCGCGTTCATGGACCTGACCGAGTACTACGAGGAGCTCGGCGGCGACGACCTGCTGCCCGGGTTCGTCGAGGCGGGTTCCTACGATGGCAAGTTCTACGCGGCGCCGCTGTACGCAGGCTCGCGCCTGGTGTTCTTCAACAAGGACGCCCGCGAGGCCTCGGGCTTCACCGAGCCGCCGGCGACCCTCGAAGAGTACGTGGAACAGGGCATCAAGCTCGCCCAGGACAACCCCGGCAAGTCCGGTATCTGGTGGCCTGGACAGGACTGGTACAACGCCTTGCCCTTCATCTGGGAGAACGGCGGCGAGATCGCCACGTTCGAGAACGGCGAGTGGGTTTCGCAATTCTCCAGCCCCGGTTCGCTCGCGGGTCTGAAGCAGGTCCAGAAGGCCATGCTCGAGGCCTCGACGGCACCCGCCGACGCGAACGAGACCAATCCGCAGATCGGTTTCTGCGAGGAAACCAGCCTTCAGCTCTCGGCCCCCAGCTGGGTGAAGTGGTCGATCCTCGCACCGGCCGATGCGGATACTCCGGGCTGCCCGGACCAGGAGGAGAACCTGGGCGTCTACGCGCTGCCCGGTAAGGACGGCGGTGCGGCCAGTGTGTTCGCCGGTGGATCGAACATCGCGATCTCCGCGAACTCGCAGCACCCCGACCTGGCGCTCGCGGCGCTCAAGATCATCTTGAGCGACGACTTCCAGACGATCTACGGCCAGAACGGTCTCGTGCCCGCGAAGCTCTCGCTCGCGAGCACGCTCGGCGAGGACGAGGTCGCCCAGGCGATCGCGGCTGCAGCCGGTGCGGCGCGCCTGACCCCGGCGTCACCGAACTGGGCGGATGTCGAGGCGGCCCGAGTGCTCCAGGACGCCTTCGTGCAGATCGCTCAGGGAGGCGACGTCGAAGAGATCGCGGCTCAGCTCGACGCTCAGATCAATGAGATCCTGAACGCCTAGCCGCGAAACCCGAAGAAGAGGGGTGTCCGGCATGCCGGACACCCCTGCTTCTTCCAGACCGCGAATATGAGTCCCAGAAACTCACCGCTCACAGGAAAGCCGGAGCGCAGCATGTCAACCACGAATGGCACGATCGAGGTCGTGCCGAGCACGTCCAGCGGCGAGAGCATCGCGGCCGGACCCTCAGCAAGCGGCAGCCGGAATCGCCGTACCTCCGATCGTGCGATCCCCTACGCGCTCCTGTTCCCATCGCTCATCGTCCTCGGCGCCATCGTCGGCTGGCCGCTGATCCAACTCGTGATCATGTCGTTCCAGGAGTACGGACGGCGCCAGGTCTTCGGCGCGCCGGCTCCGTTCGTGGGGCTGCAGAACTACATCGATGTGCTCACCGACATCACATTCTGGAATGTGCTGAGCCGCAGCTTCATCTTTGCTGCAGTCAACGTCGGACTCACCATGGTGCTCGGCACGCTCGTCGCGTTGCTCATGACGAGACTCGCCAAGACCATGCGCGTCGTGATGTCGGTCGGGCTGCTGCTGGCGTGGGCGATGCCGCAATTGACTTCCACGATCGTGTGGGGCTGGATCTTCGATACCGCGTACGGAGTGGTCAACTTCGTTCTCGTCGAGTGGCTCGGTCTCGCGCAATTCCAAGGCC